>CAYNVT010000081.1:0-16325 GCA_964400685.1 uncultured Bacteriovoracaceae bacterium
ATCGCCTTTCTGGCAATTACCGTACGGTTCGCTTTCAAAACCCACGCCATGAAAATCAGCGTGCAGCATCGTAAGGCTTAGCTGCCTGAGATACACAAAAATTCTGATTATCAGTTTAACACCAATAGATGTGGAAATTCTTCTGCGAAAATCTTCATGTGCTATCAATTTTCCAACATGTCTTATAGTCTTTTATGCAAATCTATGAAAACTACTGTGAAATAAGTTATGTTCCTAGATATGAGAGGAATGAACTGTTAATTATACAGTATCTGTATATAAATTAACGGTCATTTGTTAATTTGAATTAAAAACACAAAATGGAATTAGTTTATGATAATAAATATATACATATTGTATGAAAATAGTATTGATTCCTATTTGACAAAACTTGTTAATTCGTATAAAAAAATTTTAAGCTATAGCGCTACCTAAAAAGTGCTATAGACCTCCTTTTTTAAGCCCACTACCATCTATGATTGAGTGGGCTAATTTTTTATAAGGGATTCTTCATATCAAGGCCGATATCCTGGCTCCGGATTCACGCTCATTGTTGCAGATAATATAGCATGAATGATTTTATTTGATATTTTATTCAGATGCCAGTTTCATGGTCATTTCCATAAAAAAAATGCAGATCGCTGGCGATCTGCAACATATGAGGAGGTTCTACGGGGAATGAACCTTGAGAACCTTAATCTGAATATTACCTCATCTTATGAAATAAGCAATACTAAATTTCAAAATATTCAAAAGATAGGCAGGTAATATCTTCTAGAATGGCTTTAATCCTGAACGCTGATCAGGAATAGACATTCGAAAATAATTACCAGCCTTATGGTACATGCTTACCCTTGGCTGTGATTTCTATGTTGTTTAAGAAATAGAATCGGTAATCCTTGAGGCGAGTTTCATGATATTTCCACTATTTTCATCCTGTGCGCTTTTTATAATCTCTCTGCCTGTTTCTTCAATATGCTCAAACCCGAAGGTCATGCCAAGGCCTGTGAGTGCATGTCCGAGTCTCCTTGCTTGAGTAAAATCATTTTCCTGGGATGCTATCAGAAGTTCGGAAGCAATCTTTTTTATTCTTACAAGTGACATTTGTCTTATATATTCAATTTCATCAGGTTTTTTATTAGTGGATACTTCTTCTCTGCCGGTTTTTGTCAGAATACTGCTGATTTGGTTAAAGAGCTCGATTTTTTCTACAGGTCTGATAAGGCACATGTCGCAACCTGCATCCAGCGCCTTCTGGATATGCTCTTTCATGCAATCGGCTGTGATGCCGATTATGGGTGTTCTTTTCTTTCCTGCTGATTTCTCATATTCACGAATCTTAATTGCCACAGCCTCTCCGCTAATATCAGGAAGATACATATCAAGAAGAACACAGTCCGGATCATGTGATTTGTACAGTTCGATAGCCTCCTTTCCGGTTAAGGACTCAATCAGAGTGAGCTTTAAATCTGAAAAGTATAGCTTCAGCAGCTCTATATTTTCAGGGATATCATCAACTGCAAGAATATTCATCGAATGCAGTCCGGGTGTTTTTTTAGTGTTTCCGTGCTCATTGTCAGTTTTCTTGTCCGGCCTTATAAGTGGCAGGTTTAACAGGAATCTGCTGCCTTTACCCTCACGGCTTTCAACGCTTATATCTCCACCCATAAGCATCGCGAGCCTCTTTGATATGGCAAGACCAAGGCCCGTGCCCCTTGCGTGTTTTCGGTTGGAATCATCTGCGATATTAAATGGCTTGAAAATTTCATTCAGCCTCTTCTGTGGAATTCCTATGCCTGTGTCAATAAACTCGAAAAGTATTTTTGACCTGTCGGCGTTTAGAGTTATGCTGATTGATACATTGCCTTCCAAAGTATACTTGAGTGCATTATCCATGATGTTTATAAATATCTGAATGATCCTGTTGGAATCTCCTGAAATATGATCCGGAACCTCCTGGCTTGTATTCATGCTGAAGCCCAGTCCATTTGCCGCAAATCGCCCGGAATATATCTTATCGATGTAAAGCATAAGGTCAGGGATGCTTACAGATTCATTGTTGATGCGCATCCTGCCTTCTTCTATCAGAGCTATGTCCGAGGCGTCGTCAATAAGCCTTTTTAGCACATCACATGAACTCTTTAAAAGCGAGACCATTTCCCTGCTTCTTTTATCAGTGCTTTCCTCATCAAGCATTCCTGCTATGCCCTTGATCGAATGCAGAGGCGTTCTCATTTCGTGGCTGATCATTGCCAGAAAGCGGGTTTTAGCCCTGTCCGACTCACGTGCCTCATCGAGACCTTTCGAAAGAGATTCATATTCCATCTTTCTCTGTGTAATCTCCTTTATAGTTCCCACGAATCTGAAAGGTTTTTCTCCGAGATCAGTGACGAGTGCGCAGGTGTCGGATATATGTATGTATTGCCCGTCTTTTCTTTTGAATCTGTACTCAAGGCATACATCCGATATCGAACTCAGGACCATATCAGTTTTCGATTTGGCAGAATGCCTGTCGTCAGGGTGGATAAGATCGAGAAAACCATTCATGCCGAAAGAGGTAAGTTCTTCAAGCGAATAACCGGTTAGATTTGTCACATCCCCTGCGAACTGCAGCGAACCGAAATCCATGTCAAGTGAATATATGATTCGAGATGAAAGATGTGAAGATAAGGCATCCCACCATTTGATGAGAGCATGGTTAATGAATGTCTCTTCCATTTTGCTGATATCATGAAAAGTGACAATCTTATTAACTGTGTCTTTCCCGGGTATTTCAGCCGGTGCAATCGTTATGTTCCATAATGCAGAATCAACGTCTTCAGCCGGTATTGAATGCTTGTTATGGGGCGTCAGGTCGAATATGATACGTGGAAGCCATTTGGAGTCTTTCAACAGGTTCCCGGCGGACTTCATGGCGTATTTCTCAGGAAGGTGGAAGAAGTTTACGGATTTTCTGTTCGCATAAACGAGTCTGTTTCTGGCGTCGATTATCAGTACCGGCTCGCTTATCAGTTCAAGGGCTTCATAGTTCATTTAACATCTGCCGGCTTTGAAATTTAGTAACGCCTTCATGAGTTCAACCGTGGTATCTGCATGGAGTTTGTGACGGAGACTTTCCCTGTGCTTCTCGGCTGTCTTCACGCTTATACCCAGAGTGGACGCGATCTCCTTTGCACGCTTGCCTTCGTAGATGCATTCGAGGACTTCCATTTCTCTGGGTGTTACTTTTGCAAAGGGTGACTCGACATTTCTGGATGCGTCGAGATACGCCTCCGCGATATGACCCGCTATAAGCGGACAAATATAGCGCTTGCCGGCCATAACCGTTTTTATGGCATCGTTGAGTTCTGAAGGTGAGACCTTCTTCAGCAGATAACCATCGATTCCAGCGGTAAGGCCCTGTATTATTTCAGGGCCGTTATCAACTACGGTAAGGGCGACGATCTTCGTCTGGGGAAGGATGGTTTTTATCTCTTGCGTCGCTGCTATGCCGTTCATGACCGGCATCAGCATATCCATGAGTATTACATCCGGTTTGAGCTCCCGTGCCATTTTTACAGCCTCATGGCCGTCGGCTGCCTCTCCTGTCACATCAAAGCCTTCGAAAGACTGCACAAGCAATTTAAAGGCTTTGCGGACAAGCTCTTCATCTTCTGCAATCAGGATTCTGATGCTCATGTATAAGCCTAATAGCAAATTATTGCCCATATCAATATAGGAAAATATACCCATATTTATATGGGTTGTTTTCCGAATATATTAACTACTCTTTTATTCCGAAACGTTTGTTTAACAGACAGGGACATGAAGGGTCGGATTTCAGGCAGCCCTATGTGTGATGGTATTCTTTTCCAAGTTAACGAATAAAAAGCTGAGGATTTTTTTCATCATGGCACATTGGAAAGCAGCAGGTCTTCTTCATGCGAACAGGTAGAGGTGGATTATGATTGCAGGCGGTATTGATCTGGGTTCGACAACAGGAAAAGCGGTAGTGATATTAGAAGACAAGGTGATACTCGGCAATATCATCATGGCCACGCCGAAACCAGCAGTCACGGCCAAGCTGGCGATGGACGCAGCACTGGAAAACGCGGGTTTCTCCTCGGTCAATGACCTTGATTACATCATAAGCACCGGCTATGGCAGGTTGAAGGTCGAGTTTGCCAACGAAAACATCTCTGAGATTTCCTGTCATGCGAAAGGCGCGTTTCATCTCATGCCTTCGGTCAGGACCATCATCGACATAGGGGGACAGGACTGCAAGGCGATATCGCTTAATGATAAGGGAGCTACACTCGGCTTCGAGATGAATGAAAGATGTGCGGCAGGTACGGGCCGCTTCTTCCAGGTCATGGCCAAAATATTAGGTTGCGGCATGGACGGCATCGGTTCGAAAGAAAACATAAGTGAAACACCAGCAAGCATATCCAATCAGTGCAGCGTGTTTGCAGAGTCCGAAATAATCACGCTGGTAAACAATGATGTGTCTCTGCCGGATATCGTAACCGGAATAAATCGATCGGTCGCAAGCAGGGTCAGCTCTCTTGCCAGAAGAGCCGGCATTGCGGACGATGTGATTATCAGCGGCGGCTGCTATAACAACGAAGGGCTGATTACGGCACTCGAACTCGCCCTGGGCGTAAAGATCAAGAAGCTCCCGCTCAACCCGCAATTCATGGGTGCATTGGGCGCTGCTGTGTTTGCTAAAGAAAAGGCTGCGAAAGCATAGGAAAGGAGTGACTGTGATGAGTGCAGAAAGCAAGTCCAGGGTTCTTGATAAGTTCAAGAACTATGCAGGGAATACTTTGAATCCTTCCGCCTACAAGTTTAAAAACTCCGGCGGAATGGTCATCGGTTATTTCTGCTCGTTCATACCTGAGGAACTATTCATAGCCGCAGGCCTGCTGCCGTTTCGCATGAGGGGAACAGGCAGTCTGGGAACTGAGCGGGCGGACGAGTATTTCACATCGAACAACTGCAGTTTTCCGCGCCACTGCTTCAACCAGGCGCTAACCGGCAAGTTTGATTTCCTTGACGGTCTTGTCGTGGGCACCAGTTGCGATACAACCCGTTTTATTTATGACAACTGGAAGGCAAGCCATATAAAAACGCCATTTCTATATCTGCTGGGCTATCCGCATGTAAGCGGCGAGGTAATGGCTGATTATTACAGAAAGGAACTTGTAAAACTAAAGGATGCCCTTGAAGCACAGTTTGGCGTTCAAATAACCGATGAAAAGCTGAAAGCTGCCATAAAACTCTGTAATGTTACCAGAGCGCTCCAGCGCAAAATCTATGAAATGCGAAAATCAGACAGTCCGCCTATAACAGGCTCCGAGATGGTCTCTATAATGGTTGCAGGCGTTTCCATGCCCAAGAATGAATACAATGCAGACCTCAAACAACTGATAAGCGATCTCGAAGCGCTTCTTTCCGGCAATCAGAAGTATTCCGCAAGGCTCATGGTTGTGGGCTCCTGCGGGGACGATGATGTAATGAGCAGTATTGCGGAAGAGCAGGGGGCCATAGTCGTGACCGACCACACATGCTTCGGCGGCAAGCTCAAGTACGGTAGCGTGGATGAAACGGTTGCTGAGCCTCTCGAGGCCCTTGCAAACTATCAGGTTCTTACCCGACCGTTCTGCGCCAAGGTTGGAGGAGCTTATCCATTAAGGGCGAAAGTCATAATCGAGGCGGCGAAAGAGTTCGGCGTGGATGGTGTTATAGGCCAGCGCCTGGGCTGCTGCGACACATGGGGCGGCGAGCTTTACATCTTGAAGGACGACCTCAAAGATGCAGGGATCCCCAGCCTGATGATCGAGCGTGAATATGTCCCTGATTCCGAAGGCCAGATCACAACCCGCATCCAGGCTTTCATCGAGACGGTGAGGAGGTAGGCCATGACAGATACGGAAATCTTAAACGCACTTGCCGCCCAAGGTAATGATTATTTCAAGGCTCTGACCATAGCAGGCGTCAATGACAATGCAAGGAAGGACAGGCCTTTCATAATCGTATCTGACGACGCCCTGCCCGAGATTCCAATCGCGATGGATCTATCATGCTCCATCATGACAGTTGCCGGTGCTATGGGCACGGCCGGTCCCGGAGCTGCGGAGCGCATAGACAAGGCAACAGAAATGGGCGTGGAAAACAGGCTCTGCGCAAGCGTGAAGATGGGGGCATATTATTTAAAGGCAGGAATCCTTCCTGTTCCCGATATGGTTATAACGACGAATTCGCCCTGCGACGCTGTGGATATGCTGGGTCAGATGATGGATAATTACAAACCATGGGCGAATGTTCCCAAGTTCAGGCTCGATGCTCCACACGGTCAGACCGAAAATGATTTTGCCTATTTCGGGGCACAGCTCAAGGAAATGGCATATGCGATTGAAAAGGCGACAGGCAAAAAACTGACAATGGAAAGATTCACCGAAGTCGCAAACGAGTCCAACAGGCAGGCCTCTCTGATTATGGATTTTCAGGAAATGACGCGCGCTGTGCCTTGCCCGGTCGACCCTGATATGGCGAGGGTGGGCTGGGAGCTTGCCAGATGGGTAGGAGCGACCGATCCTGATGTTTTCTGGAAAGCGACAGCCTGGCTGGAGAGGCTTGTCGAGGTTACCGGGAAGAAGGTCAAAGAGAAAAAGGGTATGGACGGGGTCGACGAGAAGATACGCTTCCTCTGGTATGATGTGTCGCCGTCATGGGGATCGAAGCTGTTTCCCAGGCTCAGAAGCGAACTCGGCGCGGTCTGCATGAAGACATACTATTCATTCCACGGCTATTACCCTATCGATACATCAAGCATGGACAGCATGCTGACATCAGTCGCTAAAAAATATCTCATGGGCACGCCCATGACCAGGCAGGCAATGCATACCTCAGATGTTTTCTGCGATGACATCGTGCGCATCTGCAAAGACTTCAAGTGCGATGCCATGATAATGCCCTGCCACATCGGACACAGGGATACGAATGCCTACCAGAAGCTGGCCAAGGACACCTGCCGGGCTAACGGCATACCTTTCTTCTTCATAGGCTGCGATGTGTGGGATGAGCGGTATATGTCGCCGGATGTTGTTTTTGACAGGATCAAGACGTTTTTCGAATCTATCGGGCTGGTTTGAAAGAAACAGGAGACAGTAGGGTGAGGCAGGAGACAGTAGACAGTAGAAAAGCAGGAAAACGGCAAGGGGTTGTTGAAGTTTTTATGGTGTCTCCTATCTCCTGTCTTCTGTCTACATATTCAGGAATTCAACAAGAGTTTACTTTCCCCCTTACGTAAAGGGGGCAGACCGGCGAAGCCGGCCGGGGGATTTTGGATATGTTTGATGCTCGAAATAATGAGATTCAAAAGCTGACCGCAATCCCCCTTAGTCCCCCTTTTACAAAGGGGGCAAAAAAACGGAGGTATAAGTCATGAAAAAATTATCGGTTATTGTTCTGGTTCTGGCGGTTATGTCACTTGTCTTTGCAACTGCCTATGCGGCTAAACCGGCGGCAAAGGCTGATTCACAGAAAGCCCCTGCCGCAATCAAGCTCAGCAAGTCCAATCCCAACATGACCAAGGTGATTCAGGCTGATATTCTGGAATCATATGAAAATACCCTCAACAAATACAAGGTGGCCTATTACTTCTGGTATGACACGTTTGCCGAAGGCGAGGTTCCGGCGGCAAATGTCGTCAAGTCTGATGGCCTTATCAAAATGGCGGAGAAGCTCATAGACAGGGGGGCAAAGAACGCCGACATGGCCTCGTTCAACAAGGCCCGAAACCTTCTCGCTCAGGCGGATAAACTGCTCGACGCAAGGGTGAAAAGCCCTGACCAGTTTCCTTATGAAACGGATACGCCGCTTATAAAGCAGGATAAGTCAAAGGTATACAAGGCAAAGTCATCCGACTATCTGGTGCTGGACAGATACGGTGTAAAAATGAACGACGTGGGGCCTTCATTATGGGGTTACGGCGATGACGGAGAATTCTATTTCGTCATGACATTTTTCAACTACCATGCAAAAGGCGAGATAATTGTTCCCGTCGTGGTGGAAGTTATGAGCACGAAAGACCCCGAAAAGAGATACATCTATCTTCTGAAC
Source organism: uncultured Bacteriovoracaceae bacterium (assembly GCA_964400685.1). Lineage (GTDB taxonomy): Bacteria > Desulfobacterota > Desulfomonilia > UBA1062 > UBA1062 > DATCTV01. The sequence continues at coordinate 8,104 of CAYNVT010000081.1, forward strand.
AGCAAAACAAAGGTCGTGCAGACAGCGGATTCCGCTGACTATCTTGTCGTTGACGGCCAGAAAAGCTTTCATATGCTGGTAAAGGATGTTCCGGAAGGCGGGACGACCTGTTCAGTCGAGGGCAGCTTCCCCGAATTTCCTGGCAGGGCGCCTGCGATAAGCTTTTCTCTCGGCACGACACCGGCGTTCACCTACTGGTATAACCAGAACATGGGAGCTGCGATGATGTATCCCAATATCGTGCTTGCCGGCTTCGAACAGCCGGGACCTGCATGGGGAACAATAACCATGGGCGGCAAGACGGCAAAACTCTCAAGCTGCGCGGGTGCAGTCACTGAAGTCTGCATGATAAGCGGGGCTCCCGGCAAGCCATACACTGAATACCGCGAGGAAATGAGCAGATACGGCAATGAATGGTATATCGCTGTGCATACCGATCAGGTCGACGCCATGTTCATAAGCTACGGCAAATTCCGCGATTCCGGCATCTATTACAAAGGCCAGTATATCATCCCGACAGAATACAGACTTATCCCGGGCATAGCCAACCAGACGCTGACTCTTATTGCAAAGACGAAGGAATTCGGAGACCTCACTCTTAACTTTGAAATGAAGCTGCACGATCCGGTTTATACAGAGCGTGTGGCGACGGTTTCAGGCAGCTTTGACGGACAGGCTCTGACTAATGGCGGTTCGTGGTTCGAGCACTGCTTCAAGGGGTCGCCGGACGGCATAGCGGCGGTGCAGGAGTATCCGCAGATAGTGGACCCAATGTAGATTGATTATGGCCCGCATTCAAGCCCTGCCGTTGTCTCTACGCCTTTGGCTAGAGGAGCGAAACAGGATGCTCGAGATCCCATTTTCGTCTGCGTCGGAATGCTCCTCGGCATACGCTAAAAGTATGCCTGCGCCGCTTCCTCCTGGCCTCCTCGGCATAATCTTGAATGCGAACCATAATGGCAGATGGTCATATTCACCGCTGGGTCTGCTTTGTTTTAATGCCCTGCCTGTATATACGGGTTCAAATCATGGCTTTGTATTTTACTCACCACTCATTACTCACCACTCACCACTGAATAACTTAAATCAGCATAAAAAGAGGAGATCATGAAAAAACTGAAGAAAACGATTTATCTGGCGATGGCATTGATTATTGCTCCATCGATCCTGATGGCGGGTATGGCAAGGGATTATCTGGACGTGCCGACCGGCTCGCTTTATCCGGCGTACTATTTCACATACAGCGAGACAAAGGCTTCACCTCTGGCCACCGAGATAGACACGCAGACGAGCCTTTTCCGCATGACGGGCACTTTTGGCATAGACGGCAAGTGCTCGGGCTGGAATATCCTGGTTCCCTACGAGAACGTTAAGCTCACGAACGACGAGGGCAGAAAGTTCAGACATTCCGGCCTTGGAGATCCGACCTTCGTCTTCGATGTCAATATCTTCGGAGGGCCTGCGCTCACCAAAGAGGAATACAAGACATTTGTCGAAAAGACCTATGCGAGCCTCCACATCTCGCTGAGCGCCCCGCTCGGCGACTACGACAAGGACAATCCGGTCAACACGGGCTCGAACCGCTGGTCATTCGCGCCGCTCATAAACTACAGCTGGACGCCGGATGCCGGGAAATCATGGCTGGAAGCATATGCAAAGGTCACGTTCTATACGGACAACAAAGAATATCAGGGAGACAAGAACCTTTCAGAGGACCCCGTGCTGGGTCTCGAATTCCATGCGAGCAACAATATCACGAAATGGATGTGGCTGGCGCTTGACCTATTTTACGACTACGGCGGCGAAACCTCGGTGGACGGCGTCTGGCAGGAGAACAGGAGCAACACGCTAAGCGCAGGATTCACCGCCAATTTCATACCGTGGCATCACGGCAAGATCCTGCTCCAGTACAAGGATACACTCTCGGCTCCATCGGATGCCGCACAGACAAGGGCGCTGACCTTATACATTGCCCAACTCTTTTAGGAAAAGGAGAATAAATGATGGAAGACAATTTTCTGAGAAGCGAAAAGGGTTTCTTTCCGATAGGCATGACGCAGGGCCAGAAGGTCATGATGGGCATTACCCTCTTCCTTCTGCTCGTGTTTGTCTACATGCTGATCAAGGGATTACTCGGGCATACCGTGAAGCTGCCCGCCATTCCCGGTGGTCTGTACGGAAAGGTGTTCCTTCTGACCGCGATGACCTTCCTTTATTTTTCATACATGCGGGGCTTCAAGACGGGGGTGTTCTTCCTGCTGTTCATGACGGTCTATGCGTGGGCGATCGAAGATTTCAGCATACACACGGGATTCCCGTTCGGCCATTACTACTATTCGGACATGCTGGGCGTTAAAATCGACCAGGCCCCTGTGCTTCTCGGCTGGAACTATTTCTGGTTCCTCGTGGTTCCGGCGTATTTCGTATCGAACCTCCTAGTCGAGGGCAGCCCGTTCAGCACCAGCAGCACATTCAAAAAAATGCTTTTTACAGCCTTTATTGGAGCCTTTATTACATCGGCAATCGACATGGTGGTGGATCCCCTCGACGCTACAAGGCTCCACGAATGGGTCTGGACGAAGAACGGCTATACCGGATACTACGGGATTCCATACATGAATTACCTGGGCTATCTGATCGGGGTCACTCCCGCGATGCTTTGTCTGAAGTTTTTCGAGAAAAAGGCAGGCGCAAAACCCATCGGGCCGGTGACGAAGAGCATAGCATCCATCCCGCTGATGGTATTTTTCATCTGCTTCCTGCTTTACAGCCTGCCTGCGCCTTCAGGGGTGTTTCTGGTCGGGTGCTTCACGATGGTGTTTCCGCTGATACTATCAATCGACAAGCTGAACAAATACTTCTCCGGCATCTGAAATTATTAAGGAGATAAAATGAAAACGCCCATGCTCGAAAATATGATTAAAACGGCGTCTGACCTTAAAAATCCTGACTTGATTGATTTCAAGGAAAAGGGCGGCAGGGTCATGGGTTATTACTGCCCGTTTATCCCCGAAGAGCTCTTCATTGCAGGCGGTTTCGTGTCTTACAGGATGAGGGGCACCGGCAGCGTTTCCACCGACAGGGCGGACGCCTATTTCGACACGCTTAACTGCTGCTTCGTCCGCCATTCCTTTAATCAGATACTGCTCGGCAGATATGGATTCCTTGACGGCATTGTGGTCGGCACAGGCTGCGATCATTTAAGGCGCATCTACGACAATGCTATCCATGCGGATATGGGAAGGCATTTCATCTATCTTCTCGACCATCCGCGCACCATGGGAACAGACGATGAAGGCAGGCATGAGATAATCAAATACTACAGAAGACAGCTTGCGAAGATGGCCGAGGCTCTTGATGAGAGGTTCGGGGCGCAGGTAAGAGTCCCTGCATTGAACGAGGCGATAAAGCTCTGCAACATTACAAGGGCGCTTCAAAAAAGGCTCTATGACCTTTCGATGTCTGAAAACCCGCCGGTAACCTCAACAGAGAGGGCCGCCGTGATGATGGCGGGTGCTTCGATGCCCAAAGAGCAGTACAATACCGGTCTCAAGGCTCTGCTTTCCGAACTCGAAGCGGCACCCGAAAATTCACAAAAACCGAAGGCAAGGATCATGATGATAGGCGCTGCCGTGGAAGACCCTGAATTTTACGCCATCTTTGAAAACGCAGGCGCAGACATAGTGATAGACGACACCTGCTACGGCGCAAGGACCGTGCAGAAGGTGGTCGAGGAGGACACGGGCGACCCCCTTCTGGCGATTGCAAAATACCAGGTCGAGGATTTTCCGTTTTGCCCCAAGATAGGCGGCTCCCACGAACACAGGATGGCCTTCATAAAGGAAATGGCTGCAAAATACAAAGTGGACGGCATCGTCGCTCAGGGCTATGTGGCCTGCGATGCCTGGGGCTGCTCTTATGCTCTTCTGAGCAGCGATCTGAAGAAAGAAGGCATCCCATACCTGCGTATAGACAGGGATTATATCCACAGCCAGACAGGACAGCTCGCAACCCGGATTCAGGCGTTCATCGAAACCATCGGAGGTGGCAAATGAGCGGCGAAAATATGGCCAAAACTGTAGATGTCTATGCTCAGCTCAAAGCTGAATTCGCTACAATGGCCGCCAGATCATATCAGGCAAGGCTTTTTGATTACGTTAAGGAAGGCATTCCGATCGTAGCCAGCAATGACGACTTCTTTCCCGAGCTTTTCATTGCACTGGATCTGCCTTACTACTTCCTTGTCAGGCAGGGTCTGGAGTTTGGTTTCCATGTCGGCAAGGGTCCTGAATGTGTTGACGGGTACAGCGAACTTGGAGGATCGAGTTCGCTCTGCTCGCTCCAGAAGGCCGCTGCATACCTGCTGATGAAGGGAAAACTGCCGAAGCCATCGGCCATAATAACAACCTCAACCTCATGCGACGGGCAGACAGCGGTGAACGAACTCATGTTCAATTATGAACCATGGGCCGGTGTGCCCAAGATAAGTGTGGACGCCTCTTTTGAGAAGGACGAGCCTTCGATGGAGTATCTCGGTGGGCAGTGGATGAGAGTCATACCTTTTCTTGAAAAGGCTACAGGCAGGAAACTGGACTTCGACAAACTTAAGGAGGTTTGCGAGGAGTCAATCAAACAGAGCATGCTCTGCTTCGATTTCCAGGAATTGAGGCGCGCTAAACCTTCACCGGTCAGGGCGGATTGGGGATTTCTCGCTTATATGATGACAAGGTGGACAGCCTGCGGTAAGTCCGAAGGCACTGCCTGGGTTCAGAAGCTGTTCGATGCCACCGTTGAGCGCGTCAAAAACGGCCTGGGCATCGATGGCGTAACCGAAAAGATCAGGTATGCCTGGTTCGACATCCTGCCATGCTGGAGCGACAAGCTTTTCCCGAGGCTGGAAAAAGATTTTGGGGCAGTCAACATGATGGATCTTTACGGCTATACAGCGCCGTGGCCTGTCATAGACACCTCCAGCCTGGAGACCATCTTTACGTCTTTCGCAAAGCGCTTCCTGATAGGCAACCCCATGACAAGGCAGATTTTTGCCCTTTCAACCGTATATGGGGGCGATGCAGTGTATATTGCGAAAAACTTCAAGTGTGACGCCATGATCATGCCGAGCCATGTGGGACACAAGGACGGATCGGCATCTCATAAAATAGTAAAGGATATGTTCAGGCAAATCGGCATGCCATTTTTAGTCGTCGGCTGCGACGTGTTCGACGAGCGCTATATGCCTGCGGATGTGGTTTATCAGAAGATAGCTACATTCTTCGAAACAAGCGGGCTGACATGAATATTTCGGTTTCTATTCAAGCGCTGTCGTTGTCGTCTGCGTCGGAATGCTCCTCGACATACGAAAAAGTATGCCTCGTCGCTTCCTCCTGGTCTCCTAGAAATTGGGATCATGAGCATCATGTTTCGCTCCTCAAGCCGAAGGCGAAGAGACATCATCTTGAATATAAACCGAAATTATTGCCGTTCTCAGCAAAACTTTTTTCTGACGCCCTGCCAGTAAAGACAAGACAATGTAATTCCCACGGCAGCAATTTTCCCCCTTTCGTAAAGGGGGCAGACCGGCGCAGCCGGTCGGGGGATTCTGGATATGTTTGAAGCTTTAAAAATAATGAAACCAGATGCAGGTTGGGCTGAGTCCGGGTTCTTGGACGAAACCCAACAAATAAGACACGACATTCCCAGGAGTGAAAGGAAATTGAAAATGCGGAGGTTTTTAATGAATAGTATGCGTAAAACAGTATTGCTCCTGGTTCTTCTCTTAACAGTATCCGGTTTTGCATACGCAGGAACCGATCCGCTTCCGTCCTGGAATGACGGGGCAGCGAAAAAGGCGGTGACGGCTTTCGTAAAGGCAGTGACGACAAAGGGGAGCCCGTCTTATGTGGAGCCTGCCGAAAGAATTGCGACATTTGATAACGACGGCACACTGATGGCCGAGCAGCCGATCTATTTCCAGTTCCTGTTCGAGGCAGTGAATCTGAAGTACATAGGCTGTGATATGAAAGACAGTGGGTCCGTAAAAAATGCCATTGATTATCTGTTGGCATCGGACCCCTTCGGTGATCTCCTGACTGATCAGACAACGGGCGCACCAAAAACCGAAGATGAATTCAAGGCTGAAGTGGATTCGTTTCTAAATAATACGATCCACCCCAGATACAAGCGGCCCTTCGTCGACCTTGTCTACCAGCCCATGCTTGAACTCATAGGCTATCTTAAAACAAACGGCTTCAAGGTTTATATCGTGACCGCGGATCACAATGAGTTCATTAGACTGTTGTCCGAAAAGGCCTTCGGGATTCCATCCGAGATGGTTATCGGAAGCAGCCTCAAGGTGAAATACGAGCTGAACGACGGTAAAGGTATTTTAACCTACGGCAAGGATGTGAATTTTACCTGCAACGGCCCTGACAAACCGGTTGGCATCAATTACAGCATCGGTAAAAGACCGATAGCTGCCTTCGGCAATTCAGATGGTGATATTCAAATGCTGGAATATGCCACCACGGGAAAGGGCCTGAGCTTGGGCCTCCTGATTCACCATACAGACGCGGGGCGCGAATGGGCTTATGACAATCCGTCCGACATTGGACAGTTAAAAGACGGGCTTGTCGAAGCTGCGAAACGCGGATGGGTGGTTGTCGATATGAAGAAGGACTGGAAGGTCATTTATCCGTTTGAAAAGAACGCGCAGGCAAAGAAGGGTTCTTAAGGAGACAGTAGGATGAAGTCGCAATCAGTAGAAAGGCAGGAAAACGGCAAGCGGTTTTTGAAGATTTTACGCTGTCTTCTGGCTGCTTGCTTAGGTTCAACAGGAGTATAATTTCCCCCTTCTTAGTCCCCCTTTTTAAAAGGGGGAAATGGTAACAAAGGAAAAGGAGAACAGAAAATGAAATCAGGTCTTAAATCGGGAGAGTTTGAAAAGTTCTCCGCTATAGCTGATTGCATAATGAATCCGTCGGTTGAGGCATGGAAGAAAGGCGGCGGCAGGGTCATGGGATATACCTGCTCATTTATTCCCGAAGAGCTTATCATAGCTGCTGGCATGCTGCCTTTCAGAATACGCGCTACCGGAAGCACAGGCGGCGGCCTGGGCGATGACTATTTCAACCCGGCCAGCATATGCAGCATGATACGCTGCACCTTCGGCAAGGTGCTGGCAGGCGAATATGATTTCATTAATGGCGCCATAATAGGCGGCGGCTGTGACGGCAACCGACACATCCTGGACAATTGGAGGAAAAGCCCCAAGAAAATGGATTTTCTGGAAACCATTTTTTTCCCTCATGCATCAGGCGAAATCATGTCAGAGTATTTTAAAAGCGAGCTTACCGATATCAGGTCAAAGATCGAGCAGCATTTTGGTGTCAGCATAACTGATGATAATTTGCGGGGCGCTATAAAGCTGACAAACGAGATAAGGGCATTGCAGAGGGAACTGTACGACTTGAGAAAATTGGACAATCCTCCCATAACAGGGTCGGAAACGGTAGCCGTGATGTCGGCTGGAACCTCCATGCCAAAGGAGGAATATCGGGACGATCTTAAAGCGCTGATTGCAGAACTAAAGAGTGCAACTATTCCTGATAAAAAATATGAGGCGCGTCTTATGATCGTGGGCCCAGGCTATGACGAGACATCCATGTGCGATGTTGTGGAAGGCCTTGGCGGACTTGTTGCAGCTGACCTGACCTGTTTTGGCGGCAAGTTGGTGTTCGGTGGCATAAATGAGACTGAGGCTGATCCGCTCAAGGCCATTGCCGATTATCAGGTAATCGTCAGGCCGCTCTGTCCCAAAAATTTGAACGCCCAGACGCTCATCAACAAAGTTGTATTCGATAAAATCCGGGACTTGAGGATAGACGGAATCATCGGCCAGAACTTCCTGTGCTGCGAAACATGGGGCGGCGCACTTTATGTTCTGGGCAAGGAATTGAAGGATGCGGGCATTCCCATGCTCAGGATTGAGCGGGAATACACCGCCGATTCCACAGGACAATTGAGGACACGTCTTCAAGCCTTTATCGAAACGATTTCAGGTGGTGCCTTATGATGAATATATTCACCAAGATGATGATGGATGCAGGCAAGGTGCTTGCTGACCTTACCATCGACCCGCAAAACGCCTCCCCCGGCCCGGTGATAATTTCCAATTGCGACCTGATGTGGGAGATACCTGTTGCATTTAACTGCTCGTTTTCCGA
>CAYNVT010000081.1:16335-18121 GCA_964400685.1 uncultured Bacteriovoracaceae bacterium
TGGCGCTTTCGGCACAGCGTTTCCGAATGCTGCCGAACTGATTGATAAGGGTGTTGAGCTGGGTGTCGAGAGCAGGATGTGCAATGCCATCAAGACGGCGGTTTATTATCTCGAAGCCGGGATGATAACAAAGCCCGATATGATAATCACCACCAATTCCTGCTGTGACGCCATGGATACGCTCGGCAACCTGATGATGAATTACAAGCCCTGGGCAGATGTCCCGAAATTAAATCTGGATGCGCCGCACAGTTTCGATGATGAAACATATGCCTATTTTGGAAAACAGCTCAGGCAGGCCGTGACCTTCATCGAGAATGTCATAGGCCGGAAAATGGACTGGGAACGATTAAGACAAGTATGTGTCGAGACGAATAAACAGGACGCGTTGCTGATGGAATTCAAGGAATTAAAGAAGGCAGTACCGTGTCCTGCGGATCCTGATTTCGCACGCGAGGGGACCGAGCTTGCCAAATGGACGATGATGAGGGGAACGCCCGAGGTGACCAAATGGCTCGAAGGTCTCGTGAGTGCAACAGAGGAGCGCGTGAGAAACGGCCTGGGCATTGAAGGGATAAATGAAAAGATAAGGTTCCTCTGGCAGGACCTGGCCGGAAGCTGGGCAACAGGAACTGTGCTCAAACGCCTCCAGATGGAGTTGGGCGCTATCGCCATCATGGATTATGTGTCTTTTTCCAACTGGACGCCGGTCGATCTTTCAAGCGAAGAAGCCATGTTCAGCTCGTTCGCCAAGCGGTTTTTATTAGAAGACGCAATGAACCGCCAGGCGCTTCATACAACTGATCTTTTCTGCGACGATATTTTGCAGATAGTCAAAGATTTCAAGTGCGATGCAGTCATCATGCCAGCCCACATCGGACATCGTGACACAAACTCACGGCTGAAAATCGTCAGGGATATGTGCCGCGAAAAGGGCATCCCGTGTCTGGTTCTGGGCATGGATATCTGGGACAAGCGGTATATGTCGCCGGAAACGGCGTTTGACCGGATAAAGACCTTCTTTGAAACGACAGGACTGGTTTAGAAGGCAGGAGACAGCAGGGTGAAGCAGGGGACCGTAGACAGTAGAAAGGCAAGAAAAACCGGTTTTGCTTATGAAGGTTTTATGCTGTCTCCTGTCTCCTGTCTTCTGTCTACTTAATAATTGGAGAATTGATGGTCTTCGACGCATACATTCAGAAGATGGCCGGATATGTTGAAGGATTGTCAGCCGAAGGGCGGCGGGTAAATGTCTTATCCGCTCCGTCGTCGGCTGAAGAACTGAAATCAGGCCTGCCTGTTAAGGTCGGCCCGGGCGCAGGTTCAGGCATAATTCTTCGTGATGAAACCTGTGTCGAGCTGGGCAGTCCCGAGACAGGCTCAAGCTCATTCATGCTTTTTACAGACAGGCCTGAACTGGTTCATGATGGCCGTATAACAATTGTCGGTCCAGATATAAAAGAATCGTCTGGCAAAAGTCTGCCTTTCGGACAGGTACTGATAATCGGCGGGAGCAACATTGATGATGATGATCATGAGGCGCTCAGATATGCCGGTTTCATCGGCGACCATATCGAAGGTTACATGGTAAGAAGCTTCACGCAAAATATCTGGAGTCGTGTAAGCAAATCGGCTGCAGAAAAGGGCTTCTGCTTTGATACGCTGGGCCGCGTGCTGATGTTTTTGTATAAATCCGGTAATACTAAGATCGAATCAATGGAAGCAATATTTATCACTTCAGAAAAAGTTGACATAAAGAAATTGGGTGAAATAGCCGTTCAGGTAA
>CAYNVT010000082.1:0-18109 GCA_964400685.1 uncultured Bacteriovoracaceae bacterium
TGATGAGGCCAGAAGGGCTTATGAATGGATGGCCGATTTCCAGAACAGTGACGGGAGCTGGTATTCAGCCTATAAAAACGGAGAGCCCGAGGACAGGACAAAAGAATCGAACATGTCCTCTTATATCGCTGTGGGGGTGTTCCATCACTATCTGATTACAAGAGACAAGCAGTTCCTTCGCAGCATGTGGGATACAGTGAACAGGGGAATCGACTTTTCGCTGGGCATGCAGGCCCCGGGCGGAGAAATATACTGGGCAAAAAATTCGGAAGATAAAGTTGATGCCATGGCGCTTCTGACAGGTTCCAGTTCCATCTTTTTGAGCATCAGGTGTGCGCTTGCAATCGCTCATATTCTTGGAAAGAGCAGGCCGCAGTGGGAAAAGGCAATGGTAAGACTGAGAGACGCCATACGCTTCAGACCTCATCTGTTCAACAGTGAGAAGGCCAGGTTTTCCATGGACTGGTATTATCCGGTTCTGTCAGGGGCCATGACAGGGCTCCAGGCTATCAAACGGATTGAAAAATCATGGGACACGTTTGCCGTTGAAGGACTAGGCATCAGATGCGTTTCAGACAGGCCCTGGGTTACGATGGCCGAGACATCCGAACTGACAATCGCACTTGCTGGGATGGGAAAACCGGATCTGGCGGCCAGTGTATTCTCCTGGATAAGCGACAAGAGGTTTGATGACGGTACATATTGGTGCGGAGTGACATTTCCTGACGGCGTCATCTGGCCCGAGGATAAAATAACATGGACCAATGCGGTTGTCATGATGGCCCATGACGCCCTTACAGGTATTACTGCAGGCTCCCATATATTCGATCATTCATTCTGGGAAAGCACCAGCATGCCGCTTAATCGCAGGAGCTTGTTTATGGGAGAAAGCCTCAGGATAGAAGGTTCTGACTATGCAGCAGAAATGAGAGGCCAGGTTTAAAGTTGATTAAGGATCACAGGCCTTATTACATCAAGAAACTCGATCTCTGGTTCAGGGATTTTTATGTCGAGCGTTTTATAAAACCCCAGCTTGAATATCTAGGGGACGGCTATACTTTCATGAAGCCGTGGAATGTGCATATATTCGGCGGACCCATAAGGATAGGGGAATGCGTCAATGTGATATCGGCCCCTGACTATACGGTGAGGTTTACCATCTGGCCGGAAAATAAAGGTATGGGCAGCATTACAATCGGCGATTATTGTCTTATATGCCCCGGGGTGAGGATAAGCTCGGCAAACAAGGTTGTAATCGGTGATGACTGCATGATCGCAGGCAAGGCATATATAACCGATTCCGACTGGCATGGAATATATGACAGGGTGACATCGATGGGGACGACCTCACCGGTAAATATAGGCAACAATGTGTGGATCGGCGACAGCGTAACGGTCTGCAAGGGAGTAACAATAGGGGATAACAGCGTAATTGGCGCAGGTTCCGTCGTTACGAAAGATATTCCGGCCAATTGCATTGCGGCGGGGAATCCTGCAAAGAAAGTCAGGGAAATCGATACGGAAAAAAATATGCACAAACGTTCACACTGGTTCTCTGACAGGGAAAGGCTTGAAATGGAACATGATGAACTCGACAGAAAGATGCTGAAAAACAATTCAATATTGGGCTGGGTCAGGTCAATGGCTTTCCCGAAGAGAGGTGACTGATGAGGGTTGCCATAGTCGCATCTCCTTATCCGCTTGAAGAGGCGCCGTCTCCACCTCTTGGGGTTTGCTATGTGGCTGCGGCCTGCGAGGAGGCCGGTGCGGATGTCACGATACTGGATTATATCGTAAGGAAATATTCCCCGGAAAAGCTCGCTTCAGAAATGGATGCATTCAGGCCCGATGTCATAGGCGCAAATTCCGTGACCATGAATTTCAAGGGTGCAGCTGCGATAATGCAGGATGCGAAAAGGCATAATCCCGATGTAGTTACAATGATGGGAGGACCGCATGTGTCATTTGATGCGGCGAATACGCTCAATAAATATCCCGGGATAGACCTCATTGTGATAGGTGAGGGTGAGGAAACTCTGAAAGAGCTTCTGCCAGTCATTCACAATCGTTCGAAATGGGGGAATGTCGCAGGTATTGCATTCAGAAAGGACGGCGAGGTTGTTTTCACCGGAAGACGCGAACTGATTCATGACCTTGACACGCTCCCGAAACCGGCAAGACACCTTCTGCCCATGAGCCGATATCAGGCTCTCGGTTTCCCTGTGAGCATAATAACCAGCCGGGGCTGTCCGAACCAGTGCATATTCTGCCTGGGCCGGAGAATGGTCGGATACAAGTTAAGATACCGCTCTCCCAGGCTGGTGGTTGACGAGGTTGAAGAGATTTTATCGTACGGCTTCACGCGCATCAATATCGCTGACGACCTGTTTACATCAAACAAGGACAGGGTAAGAATATTCTGTGACGAGATAAAAAAGCGCGGCATTAAATTCACATGGACAGCCTTCTCCCGGGTCAACACGGTCGACGAAGAGGTTCTTGCCATGATGAAGGAAACCGGCTGTGATACGGTCAGTTTCGGTATTGAGACCGGCAATACCGATATGCTCAAGCGCATAAGAAAGGGCATAACGCTCGAGCAGGCGAGAAAGGCGGTCGAAGCCTGCAGGAAGACAGGCGTTACGCCGCATGCGTCTTTTGTCATCGGGCTTCCCGGTGAAACGCATGAAAGCATCAATGATACTAAAACGTTCGCGGAAAGTCTTGGCATAGACTATGGCTATCACCTTCTGGCGCCTTTCCCAGGGACGACAATCTGGGAAGAGACCGAGAAGTTCGATGTGGAGATACTGACTGACGATTTCGATCTTTATGATGCAAACCATGCGATTGTGAAGACCTCGGCCCTGACGCCCAAAGATATTGAAGATTTCATGAACGAGCACCTCTATGTACATGAAGAGATATGGAAAGAGGTTGTCCGCCGTGTGAATGAAGGTATTTCAACGGATTACGAATGGCTCCGTGTCGTTGGCCACAGACGCATGAACCTTGTGTTCAAGATGCTTAACGGCGACCTCATCGAAGAGCTGGGAGGGTTCGATGATGGAAGCGGCAGCATCGAAAACCTTTCGGCAAGGATTGCAAAAGCGACAGATACCGATTATGAACTGACATTCAAGACGCTCGATTCATTGATTGAAAAGGGTTTTATCAAATCGAGCAGTACACCTTCAGGCATCCAGTGGTTCTGGACTTTTAACAAATTTTCCGACTACCCGCCGGAGGTCTAATTGTAGTTTTTTCTTGGTTTGATAAATTTGAATGAAAGACCTCGGTAAGGTCTGACAATAGCAATTTTCTTCAACAATAGAAAGTACGGATATCGAGTCGGGATATATGCTTTTACAATGGCAGCGTCAGGAACAATCAAAGATGTGTGATTATTAAAAAAAGTATCCCGAATAATCTTCTTGTCAATATACTTATGGTAATTGGCTGGAGCGCCGGTTGCTTTTCGTATATTTTAAAAGCTGAATAAATTGCCTTTCCTGCGGATGAGAGGGCTGTGAAAATGATTAAGATTGAGAGGTCGGTGTTTTTTCTGTTTGTTTTTCTTGCATGCGTTCCACAATACCTGAATGCCGCAATGCCTGATTTCGGCCCTGACGGCATGGCCGGCTTGAGCGAGGCTCAAAAACTTGAAATTGCCCGGGGGAAGACAGTCTTTACCCTTACAGGAACATCACCTGACGAACAGTCAGGGCTGATCGAGGCGGTCATTGTCTTTGACCGCTCACCGGAAGAGACCTGGAACCTGTTCTATCATACGGAAGACCAGTACAAATATCTCAAGGAACTGGAGATGAGCAGGGTCATTACCAAAGGCCAGCTGCAGGATAAAATCGAATTCAGGGTCAGGGCGCTTTTCATTACACAGACGTTCAGGGTAATACACCATTTCGACAAACCCGATTACTATTTCTACTGGGGGCTTGATCCCGACTTCAAGAACGATCTTGCCGATCTTAGAGGCTTTTACAGATTTTATCCATACGGCCATGGCAAGACGCTTGCCCGGTATGGCAGCAACGTAAGCGTGAAAAATGTCCCGAAATTCATTGAAGATATATTCAAGAAAAGCGGCGTAAGCAAATCTCTGGCTTCAGTAAAGAAATATATTGATTCCGGCGGAACCTACCGCAAGTGATGCGACAGCTTCAGACCTGGATTGACTGATCTTGGAAGATCTCATGCATAATTCAAATTCTTTCTTGAGAAGATAACGAATTGTTTTCACTCAGGCCTGACCGAAATAGACTATCCAGAGTTTCAATTATTTCAGATTCCGGGAATAGACCTTGTTGAATCAAGGCTGCTGCATATTCTGTCATTCCCATGACAATATATCCGGCAAGATTGGTGTCGATATCATCCCGGGCCTCGCCGAGCTTCTGCATCCGTTCTATGTCCTGGGTTATCGGGCCCACGATTTCACTTATGACCTGGCGGAACTTTTCCTTGAAGACAGGATTGTCTCCCACTGTGTTGCTTCGCACGAGATTCATCATGACTACCCAGCGGGGATAGGAGGAAAAATAGGCAATGGCGCGCTTGCGGAAACGCAGCATCATATTCTTCTCATTCCGTATCTCCTGCCATACATCTCTGTACATTTCATGGAAAATACGATCGGCACAGGCTATGAAAAGCTCTTCTTTGTTCTTGAAGTGCAGATAGAAAGTCTCCTTGCTGATTCTTGCTATGGTTGCGATGTCAGCGATGGTGGTTTCTGCCAGACCCTTTGCCAAGAAGATCTCTATGGCAGATGTTATTATGTCCTCCCTTCTTCCTGTGGGGATATTCCTATCATTGGTTTGGGTACATGACTGGCTGAACACACAGGACATTTCCTCACGTATGACCGATAGCGGTTTGTGCTCTACGATTTGTTTTTGCCTGACAAGCCTAAGTGCATCTATATGCTCCTGGTTATAATAGGCGCGTGTTCGACCCGCTTTGATCGGAGGAGGGAGGATTCCTTCCCATATATAATACCTGATGGTCGAGACAGGTACACCCGTCAGAAAGGAGAACTCAGATATCTTCATGCGTTTTCCTGTACTCATCTTTTATCCTTTAAGGGGTTGTTCTTTCCTTGGACTGCTATTCCTCCGAAGACAATAGTCCAACCCTTTGATACAACTTTTTCAGGATCAAGATTTTTATCGATTTCATAATAGACGGCATATTCAGTGGCTCCAATGAGAAGGTGCGCGATTAGAGTGCTGTCTATCGGGCGAATACTACCCTGGGCGATGGCTATTTCTACATCGGCCTTGATCGGCTCGACAAAATTCTGCATGATCTGTTCTAGCTTGCCCTTATAAGCAGGGTCTTCTCTGATGGATGCCCCGCGCGCCAGATTAAGCATGTCAAAGATATGTCGGGTAGTGCGAGTCAAAGCAATTGAGCGGTTCCATAGTCGTTTGAGACCGTCGGTTTCATCACGCACAGCGGGATCGTCTTTGGCGATGTCATAAAAAATGCTCTCTGCGCATTCGAAGAAAAGGTCCTCTTTGCCCTTGAAATATTGATATATCGTTCCTTTACCGACCCGTGCACGGGCCGCGATATCTATTATGCTTGTGGACTCATATCCCTTTTCGCGAAATAGTTTGACGGCAGCAGTGATGATTGTTTCACGCGAACGCGTATGAAAAACCTCGTTCCTGGCTGATGGCATTATCTGGGTGCTTGACATGAGATTCTGTCTTATCGATTGCAGGCCATGACCTTCATTTTTGAGCCGCTTGATGGAATCAAGCCTCTGGATATGAATGTCGCCATAGTACGCCATTGTCTTGCCCGTCTTCAAAGGCTGGGGCAGCAGACCCTCTCTGACGTAATATCTGATAGTGGCGGGACTTGTCCCTGTCTGCCCGCTTATCTCAGAAATTTTCATACGCCGTGAATGTCGCGGCATAAATTCAACTCCTTTCGGTTTTAATATCTCATAAACCATATCATCGATAAAGCCCTGTTACCAAGGAATATGACCTCCACCCCCTCATCCGAAGAATATTTTTTTAAACACAATTGACAGACATGAATAATGAGATTACTATAAACTATAGAACCGAACGGTACGGTATATCAAGTAATAAATAATTTGCACTCATTTCATCGATAAAGGAGAGCTTATGAGCAAAGGGAAAATCGCAATCATCGGCATTGGCGAGGTGCCTACCGCCAACCGGCCGGAACGCACTCATTGGGATATCATCTATGACACCTGCATGGAGGCGGTAAGGGATTCGGGGCTTCACAAAAATGACATTGAGGGCGTTATCAGCGTAACCCCTCAGGCCCAGCCCAAGATCGCGGCCGAACTTTCTTTTGGCAAACTTCCGGAAGAACTCGGTCTTAAGGGCTGCAAAGATGCTGTCAGTGTTAATGCCGGCGGGGCTTCAACTTCGAATGCCATCCGGCTTGCTGAGCAGTGGGTAACGAACGGCGTGGCAAAGGCTGTGATAGTGCAGCATGTCACGATTCATTCCACCATCCCGCTGGTTGACCAGATCAACTTCTTTGCCAAGGCCGGAGTGGACCTGCAGTGGGAATACCCCTATGGCACGACCTACAACATCATCATGGGCCTGATGGCCAACCGCTTCATGCATGAGTCGGGCTGCACGCCCGAACAGATGGCCTCGGTGGTAACGGCGCTGAGGAGCTGGGCCGCCAGGGACCCGAACTCATTCTTCTACGGCAAGGACGTTCCTTCGGTAGAAAAGGTGCTGGCATCAGACCTGCTCAACACACCACTTCACAAGCGTGAAAGCAATGTGCTCGGTGACGGCGGATGTGCCATGGTCATTGTTTCGGCTAAGGATGCCAAAAAGATGAAGCGCCCGGCGGCCTACAAGTTAGGCGACTCGGTGCGCTATTTCAGCGGCACCTGCGTCATGCGGGACTTCAAGAAAGTGGAGGAAGGCTTTCGTGACACGGCCAAGGAGGCCATGGCACAGGCCGGCATCACAAAGGATGATGTCAGCCTCTGGAACTGCTATCTGGCCTATCCTCTGGCCCATCCGTTGGTTTGCGAGATGCTCGAGGTTACCCCCCCCGGACAGGCCGGCAAATACTTTCTGGAAGGCCGTATGTCTTTCGGAGGTGATATCCCCTGGTCAACCATCGGCGATGCCCCAGGCCGCGGGCATACCGGTTCGGGCGTTAGCGCGGCCAGCTATGTGGAGACCGCCCGGCAGCTTATGGGCAAGGCCGGCGAGCGCCAGGTAAAGAACTGCAAATACGTATACCAGAATGCCGGTGGCGGTTCGGGCTTCAACAACATAGCCACCATCTGGGGAAAGGAGATCTGAAATGGATTTCGAGATGAACAAACCTGTTCCTGAAACGCAACCCTGGTCGGAAAAATTCTGGGAAGGCACTAAACAGGGGAAGCTCCTGATTCAAGTCTGCAAGGACTGCAAAACCAACATATTTTATCCGCGCAAGTTCTGTCCGGAGTGCTGGTCCGGGAACCTGGACTGGAAGGAGGCCAGCGGCAAGGCCAGGATATTCACTTTCTCTACGGCCTACAGCATGGTGGAGCCCAAGTTCATGGACGAACTGCCCTACACCATCGCCTATGTGGACCTTGATGAAGGTATCCGTATGATGACCCGCATCGTGGAATGCGACCCTAAGGACATCAAGTTCGATATGAAGGTTGAGGTGGTCTTCCACGAGAGGGAGGGTTTCTTCCTGCCTTACTTCCGGCCCGTCAAAAAGTGAGGCATGTATTATGTCTGACTATACAACCATACTTTATGAGGTTGGCGGTCCGGTCTGCTCCATCACACTCAACCGGCCGGACAAGTACAATGCCATCAACCGCGAGATGGCAGCCGAGCTCCTTGATGCATTCCGCAGAGTCAGAGATGAAGCCAGTGTCGCGGTTGTTGTCCTGACCGGCAGCGGCAAGGCCTTCTGCACTGGAGGCGACCTTAGCGTATTCCCGTCCCTGGCCGAGCACACCGAATCAATGAACTGGCTTGCACATGACGGCTATGGCATCGGCAAGGCCATCGAGCTTTGCGAAAAGGTGGTCATCGCCAAGGTCACCGGCCACTGTCTGGCGGGCGGTCTCGAACTGGCGCTTATGTGCGACCTGATCTACGCAAGGGAGTCGGCAAAGTTCGGAACCACCGAGATCAACATGGGCATCCTGCCCGGCTGGGGCGGGACGGTGCGCATTGCCCGCGCCATGCCCATCTACCGGGCGCGTGAGATCATCTACAGCGGCCGCAAGGATTTCCTGGCCAGGGACATGTATGAGATGGGCTTCCTGACACGTGTCTTCAAGGACGATGAGTTCGAAGCCAAATTCGCTGAAACAGTCGCCAACATAAGCTCGAAAAAGGTCATTGCCCTGCGCATGGCCAAAGAGGTTATGGGGCGATCGCTGGAGTGCGGCAGCATGGATGCGGCCCTGGCGCTGGAGCGTGGCGCCATCCAGTGGCTGACCTATGCCCCTGACATTCAGGCCGTGATGGATACGTTCAGAAAAAAACCCGAGGATCTGGTGGCCGCTCAGAAGCAGGCCAATATCGCCTCGGACGAAAAAAAATAAGGAGGCCTTCCATGGATTTCAGCTTTAATGAAGACCAGCTCATGATCCAGGAGACATTCAGGAAGTTCTGCGAGAAGGAGCTGAACTATGAATATGTCCGTTGGATGGATGAGAATGTAGACTTCCCGCCGGATGAACTCTGGAAGAAGTTTATCGATATCGGGATCTTATCCGGGCCGGTACCGGTGGAGTACGGAGGGCAAGGTCTGGGGATGGTCGATACCATGATCGGGTACGAGCAGATCTGCAAGGCCTCCATGTCCGTGGCGCTTGCAGTGGGTGTTACCATGGGCTTTGGCCTGCGTTTTCTGCATGAACTCGGTACCAAGGAGCAGAAGGATACCTACCTGCCACTGCTAGCCGAAGGCAAGTTCAAGACCGCCATGGCGCTTACAGAACCCGGCGGCGGAACGGATATACTGGGTGCGCTCTCCACTTTTGCCGAAGACAAGGGTGACACCTGGGTGATTAACGGCCAGAAGGTCTTCATTACCGGCGCTCATGTAGCCGACTCCCTTTTTACGGTCTGCAAGACCGAGCGTGACGTCAAGAAAAGCCAGTCCTGGAGCACCATCATGGTCCCGCGCGAAACGCCCGGCGTGACCATCCGAAAGATCGGCAAGATCAGCTGCCACCACTGCGAGAGTGTCGAGATCTTCTATGACGATGTAAAAGTACCTAAGGAAAATACAATAGGCAGGCGCGGGAATGCCTTCTACGAGATCATGACCGTGCTCAATCCAGAGCGCATCGGTGTTGCCATGATGGGCGTGGGCATCATTGCCGCCATCTATGATTACTGCTTCAGGTATGTACAGGAGCGCAATGCCTTCGGAGGGCCCATCAGCCGCTTCCAGATCCTGCAGAACTATCTGGCGGACATGTATATCAACCTGGAGAACTCCCGCAACCTGACCTACAAGGCAGCATGGCTCTGCGATCACGGCAAGCCCTACCACCTGGAGGCCACCATGGCCAAGCTCGTGGCGGCCGAGGGTGCGCGCCATGCAGGAACATTCGGTTCGGAAATCTTCGGCGGGTACGGCATCTGCAACGAATATCCTGTATCCATGTTTCTGCGCGACGCCTACCAGATCCAGTTTTCGCCCATTTCGAACGAGATGAGCCGAAACATGCTTATGCAATTTCAGGGGCTGCCCAAATCATGGGCATAATTGATTCCGGCATCAGATCGAGTGGCGTCATTGTCGGCTGCGTCGCCTCCTCCTGACCTCCTCGACGTCATCTCGATCTTAACCGGAATCATCGTAGAACGAAGACTCTTAAGAGGAGATTAAAGATGTATACATTAGGTGACATACCCCGAACCGCGGCGATTATCTATCCCGACCGTACGGCGGTCGTATTCGAAGGCGCGCGCTTAAATTACCGTGAATTCAATGCCCGCATCAACCGTTTAGCCAATGCATTGATTGCGCTTGGCTGCAGAAAAGGTGACCGTTTGACCGTGATGGCCGACAACTGCTCCAAGTATCTGGAGGCCTATTTCGCGGCCGCCAAGCTCGGCATGAGCGTGACCCCCCTCAACACACGCCTGGGAGATGATGAGATTGTCTTCATCGTCAATGACAGCGAAGCCACCCTGCTGATCGTAGGCGACGGCTACGAGGAAAAGGTCAAGGCCCTGATGCCGAAGCTGAAGGACATCAAAACCTGGGTCAGCTTCGACAATCCTCTGGACGGCTTTGCTGACTATGAGGCAATGCTGGCAGAATCAACTGATTCTGAGCCGGACCCGGACCTGTATGACGTTCAGGAGGATGACCTGGCAATCCTTATGTACACCGGCGGGACCACCGGCCTGCCCAAGGGAGTGATGCTCTCGCACCGCAACTGTGTGCTTTCGGGTACAATGGCTGCCTTGAGCATGAACCTGAACCGTGACGACTCCACCTGCTACGTGCTGCCCATCTTCCATGTCTCGTGGTGGCCTATTCTTGCTATCATGGTGGTCTGCGGCAAGGTCTGCATCAACCGCAAACCGAACCTGGACATGATCTTTCAGCTCATTCAGGACGAGAAGTGCACGCACATGAATCTCGTGCCCACAATTTACGGCTGGATGGTGGACTATCCCAATATCGAGAAATACGATCTGTCCAGCCTGCGCCTGCTTTCCTACGCCGGGAGTCCATTTCCGGCCGAGGTTCTGAAGAAATGCCTGGTTAAATTCGGCAAGATATTCGGCCAGGGCTACGGCTCCACCGAGACCGCCGGCGCGCCAGTGACAATGTTGAGCTGGGATGATCACTACATTGAAGGGCCTCTTACGAAATACCTTTCCAGCGCTGGTAAGGCTTCCCAATGCTCCCGCGTCAGAATCGTGGACGAGAACGACAATCCCGTACCGGCCGGTGAGACCGGCGAGATCTGCGTCAAGGGCAAGCACGTCATGCTGGGCTACTGGAAGAACCCGAAGCTCACTGATGAAGTGCTGCACGGCGGCTGGCTTCATATGGGCGACATGGGCTATATGGATGCGGACGGCTATGTTTACATGACCGACCGCAAGGCTGACATGATCATCTCAGGCGGTGAGAACGTGTACCCCAAAGAGGTCGAGGATATCATCTACCAGCATCCGGCCGTGCAGGAATGCAGTGTGGTGTCCGCGCCTGATGCGAAGTGGGGTGAGATCGTTCAAGCCGTAGTGGTACTCAGGCCGGGACAGCAGGTCACGGATCAGGAAATAATCGAACACTGCAAGGATAAACTCGCAGGCTACAAGTGCCCCAAGGCCGTTGCATTCTGGGACGCAATTCCAAAGACCATCGTGGGCAAGATCGAAAAGAAGAAGATCAAGGAAAGCTTCTGGCAGGGCCGCGAGAGAAAAGTCAATTGATTATGAAAAGCTCGCCGTTTCCCGCCCTCCTTTAAGAATCAGGAGGGCCGGGTTTGGATTGAGCTTTCAAAAAAATGGGAGGTATCAGAATGTCGGACAAAAAGGATTTTGCGCATATTTTATCAAAGATCAAGATCGGACCAATTGAGCTGAAGAACCGCATCGTTATGGCTCCTATGAACGAGGCATTATCCCAGGCAAACGGTGAAGTTGGTGAACCGTACATTGCGTACTTCGGCGCTCGGGCAAAAGGCGGCACCGGGCTGATAACCACAGGTGCGATCATGGGCACAAGGCTGGCGGGAGAGTGGCCGGCAGGCCGGAATCCGCATCTTTTCCATCAGGGACATTTGCATGGAATGGGGAGCTTGACTGACCGGGTTCACTATTTCGGGTCCAGGATCGCGGCCCAGATGACCATTGGTTTCGGCAGGCAGGGCCATTCCTATGACCATCATGCACTGGCCCCGGCCGCGACGGCCGGGCTGCCTTATGAGATATCAGCTGAAAAATCGCCAAAGCATGTTTCGGATCTGTATGCGGCTATGGAATATCCGAGGTATTTTATGACAGGTCCAATGACGCGCGAAATGTCCATAAACGAGATCCGCAGCGAGCAGAAGGAATTCGCCCAGAGCTGCCAGCTCGCAGTCATATGCGGATTTGATGCCATAGAGATTCACGGCCCGCACGGGTATCTCGAGCATCAGTTTTTGTCCCCGCTTTCCAATAAACGCACGGATATGTATGGCGGAGAATGGCGCAATCGCAAGCGTTTCCTTATGGAAGTCGCCGAACAGATTCGCTATGCCTGTCCCGGTATTGCCGTCGGATGTAGGATTAGCGCGGAAGAGCATATGCAGGGAGGGCTCACCGAAGAGGAGATGATAGATGTGGCCAAGGACCTGGAGGCTATAGGTCTGGATTATATAAGTCTGTCCGACGGCGCCGGTTACGAGGAAGGCGGCCACCTCATCACGGACATGGACCGTGCCAAGCATATACCAGAGCATGGTGAGGCTTTCAAAAAGGCGCTCAAGATCCCGGTCATCGTGGCTTCACAACACGATCCGGACAAGATCGAAAAGAATATCGCCGAAGGCATGTATGATCTTCAGGCTCTGGGCAGGCAGCTTTACTGCGACCCGGAATACGTGAACAAGCTTATGGCCGGAAAGGCAAAAGAGATCGTGCGGTGCTCGCGATGTAATACCTGTCTCATGCGTTTCCTTACAGCGCTAGCCCCGGCATGTCCGCAAAATCCGAACCTGGGAAGGGAATACGTCATTGATGACTACAAGATCGGTCCGTGGCAGAAGCATGAATCACTTCTCCCCGAGGGGTTGATGAAAGCGCCCATGCCATCGCTCGATCGTCCATGGTGGAGGAATGAACAGGGCTACATCGAAAAGAGCTGGCGGCAGCTGCAGGGGCGTACCCCCCGGTAAAACTAGAGGAGGAATGGTATGGCTATTAAAAATACTAACGATAAATATTTCAAAATAGATCCGGAATGCCACCTTGTCGGCGATATGGAGCACCTGAGCTATTTCCCTGGGGTGCAGATGTGGTGGCGGGCAATAGACAATATAAAACGACCGCTTATGACCGGCGCGCCCTGGGAGATGCTGGCGCCATATGTCGAGGGCATGGAGGAACACGAGATGCTCAAGGACCCCAGCCCGGAGAATATCCTCAGAGCCATGGACAAGTATGGGGTCGACATCGCATGCCTTCTGCCCGAATCCATGATGGACTCCACCAACTATACGACCCGCTGGGTGACAAATGGCCAGATGTCCAGGATCGTGGAGACCAATCCTGAGCGTTTCATGTATCAGCCCAACGTCTCACCCATCAAGTTCAAGGGCGTGCAGAACACCATCAAGGAGATGACCTACTGGGTGAAAGAGCGCGGCGCTAAGATATTCAAGTTCTACCCGCCGGAAGACACTTACATGAATGACCCGGAGATATGGCCGTTCTATGAAAAGGCGCAGGAACTGGGCATCGTGCTCGACATCCATACCGGGTTCTGCTGGGTGCCGCCTGGAAAGAGCAAATATGCCCTGCCTGTGCAGCTTGATGATGTGGCGCGCGATTTCCCCGAACTCAAGATCAATGCATTCCACATGGGTTACCCATACAGCGACGACCTCAATATGATCGCCATGCAGCACCCCAATGTCTACATCTGCCTGAGCCTGCTCGTGCCGTGGTCCTTCACGGCTCCGCGAAAGTTTGGCAAACTGCTTGGCGAGGCGATGAGATGGGTCGGTCCTGACAAGATCACCTGGGGAACTGACTATGCGGGTTATGCCGCTCAGATCCGGGGAGCGACCAGGGGACTCATAGATTTCCAGATCCCTGAGGACCTGCAGGCCCAATACGGCTATCCGCCCATAACGGACGAGGACAAGGCCAAGATCTTTGGCGGAAACCTGGGGCGGCTCCTTGGGATTGACACGACAAAGCGCAGAATCAAGATCAAGTAAGGGTCACGTATATGCTTGCAAAGCAATGGGTGCTTGTCACAGGTGCTGCATCGGGAATCGGAAGGTCCGCGGCGCTTTTACTCGCCAGAAAAGGATTCGGTGTGTATGCCACGGACATGTCCGAGTCCGAGCTTAATAACCTGAGCGGTGAGAGCGGCATAGTTGCCCTGAAACTCGATATAACAAATGACAACGATGTTGCACGGGTTCTGACGTTCATCGAGAAACAGGGAACCGGTCTGTTCGCCCTGGTAAACAACGCCGGAATCTTCAGCCCCGGTCCTCTTATGGAACTACCTATAGAACGGTTGATGCAGCAGTACAGCGTCAACGTGTTCGGGACGCACCGGATAACGAAGGCCCTTTTTCCCCTGCTTCTCAAATCCCGGGGGAGAATCGTGAACATGTCGAGTGTGGCAGGATATGTGGCTACCCCATTTTCCGGGCCATATGCCTCCAGCAAGCACGCTGTCGAGGGCTGGTCGGACGCCCTGCGCCGTGAGCTGTTGCAGCTTGGCGTCAAGGTCATTGTGATAGAACCGGCGCTCATAAATACGCCTCTCTGGGACAGGGATATTGATGGAAGGGTAGAGCAGTATCGTGGCACCATCTTTTATGAAGCCAACAAGAAAAAGCTCGAGCACGAGGCGGCCGAAGCCAAGGTGAACGGACTCAAACCCGAAGCGGTTGCCGAAGCCGTTTATCAGGCATTGACCGCTCCGAATCCTAAGCCCCGCTATCTGGTGAGCAACAGCCCGGGAATGCACCGGCTGGTCAGGTTCATTCCGGATGTACTTCTGGATCGACTGGTGTCCAGGGAGTTCTAACACTCCAGCAATGTTAAGAGGTGATGTATGCGTTTAGAGGATCGGGTGGCGGTAATTACAGGCGGCGGAAACGGTATCGGGCGCGCCATATGCCTTGCCTTTGCGGATGAGGGTGCTTCTGTCGTGGTGGCGGATATTGATAATAAATCCGCTGCCATCGTGGCCGGGGAGATTACCAGAAAGGGAGGCCGTGCCCTTGCGGTTAAGATGGATGTTACGAATTCTAAGGACGTGAATAACTGCGTAGAACGGACCATCCGGAAATTCAAAAAGGTTCACATCCTCGTCAACAATGCAGGCGTCGAGGGCCACCGTGCCAATATCTGGGAGGCCGACGACCGCGATTGGCGCAGGACCATCGAGGTACATCTCTTCGGCAATTACAACTGCACCAAGGCTTTTCTACCCAGGGTCATGGAACAGGGGTGGGGCAGGATCATCACTATGGCATCCATCCAGGCTAAACAGGCCAGTCCTCAGAACAGCTCATATACCGCGGCCAAACATGCTCTCCTGGGCATGACCAGGACCGTGGCGCACGAGGTGACCATGGCCGGCTATCCGCGCATCACAGTCAATGCCATATGCCCGGGGATCGTGGCCACCGACCTGGTGCTGGGCCCGGGAGGTGCATTAGAGCAGATCGCCAATCAGTACAACTTGCCAAAAGATCAGGTGATTAACCTGGCAAAGGCAAAGTGCCTGCAGAATCGTTTTCTTGAAGTGCAGGAAATCGCCGCCATGGCTGTGTTTCTGGTATCTGAAGAAGCTCAGGGCATAACCGGCCAGGCCATCAACGTCTGCGGCGGGGCTGTATTCCACTGAGGTGAAACGATGAAAATATATTTCCTCGCTACTGGTTTCGGGAATGTGGCCAAAGGCCTTTTCGTTCAGGGCGCAGGCATGAAGAGCGTACAGTTCCCAATCATGAGCGTTCTGATCGAGCGCGACAATGATCTTGTGCTCTTCGATACAGGGATAGGAACGCGAATCGAACAGGAGATGAGGCCTCCCGTCTATTGGGGCAACCTCTTTTTCCATCGCTGCGTCATGCGCACCCGGTTTGATCCACGGCGCGATGCCCTGGTTCATCAACTGCCCCGTCTCGGATTTAAGCCTTCTGATATAAAGCACGTCATCATCTCACACCTGCACTGGGACCATGCCGGCGGCATGCGCGATTTCCCGGATGCCCATTTTTATGTTGGCCGTAAAGAGTGGGATTTTGCCTCAGGGCTCTCGGGAGGGTTGCTGTTCAAGAATGCATTCATCAAGGAACAGTTCTGCGGGGCAGGCCTGAACATTGAACTTATCGAAACCAATCCGCACAAACCTTTTAAAAACTTTCCGGCATCGCACGACCTGTTCGGCGATGGCTCCATGTTGCTGGTGGATCTTCCCGGCCACAGCCCTGGCCTTATGGGTTTGCACCTGAGAATGCCATCCGGCAGGCGGTTCTTCTTCAGTGCCGATACCTTCTATTTTCCCGAGGGGCTGGAACAGAGGATACCCAAGTCAAAACTTATGGCCTTACTGGTGAGCGAAGGTCCGGAAGCAGGTTCCAGCATCGAACAGGTATACAGACTCATGAGCTCGGAACCCGACCTGGAGATCGTGGGCAGCCATGACCACCGTCTGCCCGGACGCTATGCCCTGGCGCCGACATATTACTCTTAGAATTGAATGGGGCAGAATCCTTCAACTTTATAAAGGAGAAACGTGGTGCAGATTAATCTTAAGGGGAAAGTCGCATTAGTGACCGGGGCCTCGCGTGGCCTGGGCCATGCCATCGCGCTGGCCCTGGGCCAGGCCGGTGCCGATGTGGCGCTGACCGATATTCTCATAGAGGGCCAGGACTACGATCAGGAAAAGCTTGACCAGTACAGTGTGCTGGCGGGGCATTTTACGAAGTCCGGCGGGATTAAGACACATGCTGGGGCACAGGAAATCCAGTCAATGGGCTCAAGGAGCCGGGCATTCAAAATGGATGTGACAAATCCGGACGAAGTGGAGCGGGTTGTGCAGACTGTGGAGAAAGAGCTTGGTACGATCGATATACTGGTGAACAATGCCGCGGTCATGGATAACCTTGGCAAGTTCAGCGAGCAGCAGCCTGAACGCTGGCAGCGGGACCTCAATGTCAATCTCACCGGGGCCTACAACTGCTGCAAGGCCATGTGGCCGGGCATGGTAAAAAAAGGATGGGGCCGCATCATCAACATCTCATCGGTGGCGGGTCTCATGGGTGCTTCATTACAGCCGTCCTATGGTGCTACCAAAGCCGCTCTGATCGGTTTGAGCAAATCCCTGGCCATCGAGGCCGGAAGACATGGTATAACAGTCAATACAGTCTGTCCTGGTTTCATAGCCACCGAAGCGGTGCAACTCTATGATGAGAGGATGAAGGAACGGATTGAGAAGAAGACCGCACTCAGACGTTTGGGCCGACCAGAGGAGGTCGCACAGGTAGTCGCCTTCCTTGCCTCGGATGCCGCTTCCTACATCACCGGGGCGGTGATCCCGGTAACAGGTGGTATCGACATGCTCATTTTTTAAATTGGAAAAATAAGCAGCATATTCAGTTTAATTAAATATTAACAACGCTGTATAGTGCTATAAAGAACGGCGAATTCGTTGTTTTACAAAGTCCACATCTTTAAAGGTTATGGAAATTCAACTGAGGCTTATAAATTCTTACCAGGCTAATCCGCCTGAGAACCTGACCTTCTTTTCGCCGCGGACGATGGTTCCTATCGGATAAGCCGAATGTCCGTGCGCTTCGAGATGCAGAATCATTTCCCGGGATGAATCGGGAGAGCAGACAAGGCTGAGGCCTATACCCATGTTGAACGTACGCAGCATGTCTGCTTCGGTAATGTTCCCTTCTTCTTTAATGACTCTGAATATCTCCGGGATGCGGATTGCGCTTAAGTCTATGAGCGCATCGAGGTTAGGCGGGAGAATCCTGTTAAGGTTGTCCTGAATGCCTCCGCCTGTTATGTGGGCCAGCCCGAGGAGACCGGGATTATTGAAGAGGCCCTTCACTGCATTGTAGTAGCATAAATGGGGACGCATGACGGCTTTAATGAATGTGCTGCCGGATACATTACTCTCTTTGAGCCCGGGATTGTTCTCAAGAAGTTTTCTGATCAGGGTATATCCGTTCGTATGCAGGCCGTTTGAGGCCACTGCCAGAACAATACTGTTTTCAGTAATTTTCGAGCCGTCGATTACCCTGTCCTTATCCACAACACCGATGCCGCTCGCGCTGAATATGTAGGTTCCGTCGGCTATAACGCCGGGCTGCACTGATGTCTCACCACCT
>CAYNVT010000083.1:0-17829 GCA_964400685.1 uncultured Bacteriovoracaceae bacterium
AGTTGAACGGTAGCGATTATTTAAACCTGAACTCCGATGGTTCGTTCTCATTTCCAGACGGACTATCCAACAAGGCCGTCTATGCCGTCAGCATCTCCCAGCAGCCTAATAATCCCTGCCAGACCTGTGCGGTAACTAATGACAGCGGCATCATAAACAAGGCGAATGTAACGAATGTCACTGTCACCTGCGGGACGCCCAGCTACAGCCTCGGCGGGACGCTCTACGGCCTCGGACAGGGCAGGAGCATAACCGTTCAGACAAACAGCGGCCAGGCGCTTACGCTAAACTCGAATGGGCCGTTCACTTTCCCATCGCTCATTCAGGACGGAAGCGTCTACAGCGTTTCAGTTCAGACCGGGCCTCTCAACCAGTCCGTAACGGTTACTTCCGGCGGCGGGACCATAACTCATGCGAATGTAAGCAATGTGGAAGTTCACTGCAGCTATGAGGTCTCGCTGTTTTCATATGCGGCGAACGCAGAAAGCAATATGATAACCATAAACAGCATAAACACGGCGACAGGCGGGCTTTCCTCGGCGGGAACTGTGCCGACAGGAAATTATCCGGTCTCGCTCGCGGTGGCGCCGAACAACAGGTTCCTTTATACGGCTAACGAACACGACAATACGGTTTCGGCCTACAGCATCACTCCTTCGACAGGCGCGCTGACGTCTGTTCCGGGCAGTCCGTTTGCGGCTGGTTCGAGTCCTTATTTTGTTGCTGTCGATCCTTATTCAAGATTCGTTTACGCGGTTAACACGGTTTCAAACAATGTCTCGGCATATACGATAAACTCATCAACAGGTGCGCTTACGCCTGTTGCCGGCAGCCCTTTCGCAACAGGAGGCAATCCTGTCTCCATGACCATAGACCCGGCCGGTAAGTTCGCTTATGTGTCCAACAATGCCGACAGCGGAGCAGTTCAGGGTAACACTGTTTCAGCCTTTACCATTAATCAGACAACCGGGGCGCTCACGCAGATTTCCGGTAGCCCATATGCGGTAGCCGGCCCACAGGGCATCGCCATAGACCCGACTGGCAGCATCGCTTTCATAGTCAGCCAGAGCAATGCAAAGGTAAACACATACACGATCAATTCATCGACCGGGGCGCTGACATCGGTAGGAAGCTACGGCACTGGCAGTTCGCCAATGTCTGTGGCTGTTCATCCGACAGCGGGCTTCGTCTATGTCGCCAACTTCGTATCGGCAAATATAAGCGCATTTTCATATGCTTCAAACGGCGTCCTGACGCCTGCGGGGGCAAGTCTTTTCAGCACGGGTTCTCATCCGAGCTCTATGGCCTTCGACCCTAACGGTAAATTCCTGCATGTTTCCAGCATGACAGGAAACGCCTATGCGTATTCGGTTAATCAATCGACAGGGTTCCTCACGCCTGCCCCTGGTGAACACTATCCGATTGGATCAAGCCCCATGTCGATTGCAACAGTCCTGCCGGGCGCGTTCACCTTCTATGTTCTGAGATATTACGATAACGCTATCGATGCTTGCAGCCTGAACATAAATACCGGGGAAGTGAAGCTTGTTCAAAGCGTGCCGTTTGCAGTTTTCGGGGGTTCAGGATCACCTCCAGTAATTGAACCGGCGGGCCGGTTCCTTCATGTATCTTCGTCTGGATCATTTGGAAGCAATTATACAAATGTCTTTTCAATAGACCCTTCAAACGGTGCGCTTAGCGGTATTGCAAATTCCCCGTTCGGTTCAAGCGATGACGGCGCCCTGGCGATTCACCCGTCAGGAAAGTTCTCATATGTTTCAGGCCGCTGGAGCACTACTAAAAAGAATTTCTCAGCCTATGCCATAGACCCGCTCACAGGCAGCCTTACGGCAATGAGCGGGACTTTTCCTCAATACAATTTATCAAACGAATTCAAATTTGATCCAACGGGTTCCTTTGCTTACATAACAAACTTTCAGAATTCTCAGGAAAACAGCATTCAGATCAATGCATATTCGGTGAATCCCCTGACCGGTGCGCTGACAGCGAATGTCCCCGGGAGCCCCTACACCGCTTCGGGGTATGTTCAGTCCCTGACAATGGATCCGGCCGGTAATTTCATTTTTATGGTAGATGCAGCACAGTTTGCAGTGCGTGTCGTTTCCATTAACCCGACGACAGGGGCTCTGACGCCTGTCACAGGCAGTCCGTTTGCAGCACAATACGAAGCGAGCAACATGTGTATCGACCCAACTGGCAGATTCATCTATGTGGCAAGCTATGACGATTTTGCGCAATGCACTATTACGGGCTTTTTGGTGAACGCCTCTACCGGCGCGCTCACGCCTATTGCAGGAAGCACCCATAATACAGGTGTAAGGCCCAACTCGCTTAATGTCGATCCCACAGGCAAATATCTCTATCTCATGAACGGCGGCAACGGTAGCGCTGGAACTTCAAGTGTCTCTGTCTATCTTGTCAATCCAGTAACAGGAGCTCTGACCCAGACAGCCGGCAGCCCATTTTATGTAAACTACAACACCGGAGGAACGACAAGGGTGAATTACACGGTGAAATAATGCAGGTGTTTATTATCGGAAAGAGAGCATTCTGCTTACGAAGATGATATCTATCCCGGGAGGATGATGAACAAACAGGTCAGAATGATCCCATGACTGAAGAAGGAAAAGTGCGATTCAATCAGGTCAAAGTGAATGGCTATGCAGCAAGATAAGAAGGTGTAATACCTAAAGTCACATGCCTGAGAACGGAAGGATGGTTAGATTCAGGCACTGGACCGACAATGTGCGTGTTCGTAGAATTTCCTGGTAGTCATGCTCGATAAAAATGGCAAGCCTTACAAAGGCACATACTAAGCAAATTCCAAATGCATGGGTCCATCGTAATGGTCACAATCAACAACAACCCGTTCATGATTCTTGATATTTATGATCTGCCCTTATGTCATGAAGAAATTTTAAAGTGTTTTGACATTCCTGACGGACGTGCCTATGTACCATAGACAGAATGATGGGTGATGAAGGAAAGTGATTAGAAATATCGTACTGAGAAGGAGAACAAGAATGAGACGTGAACTGTCTGCTGTTGCAATTATGATATGCCTTTTGCTGGCGGCATATGAACCTGTATCGGCGGCGGAAACCAATGATATTTTAAAAAATATCGATAAGATGGCCTCTCTCGGCGAAAAGGCAGAGTCGTCTCTCGTCAGATCGGTAGTGGATGAAATCGATAAAAATCCAAAGGAAATTGCGGCTGCAATCATTCGCAGGCTCAAGGACAAGGACCTGACTGAAGATCAACTGGCGACTTATATATGGGTTCTGGGAATGACAAAAGACCCTGGTGCGGTTGATGTGATCATCGACGCTTATCCGAAGACTAAATCCAATCTGGTTCAGGGTAATTGCCTTGGAGCACTGGCAAATATCGGAGGGAAGAAATCAGGCGATTTTATTCTTTCGGCCCTTGAATCAACTAAGGATAAGGAAATGCGCTACAACATTCTAAACCTGCTCGGCCAGATGCAATATGAAAAGGCATTGCCGCAAACAGTGGAGATACTGAAGCTGGATTTAAAGAACTATTACTGGCTTAACATGCTGGTGTTCGGGAAGATGGGTGACAAATCGGTTCCGTTCCTCATGGAAAAAATAAATGATCCTGACAAAAATGTCCGGGCCAATGCAATATATGTTCTGGGACAATTGCTTATATCTACGGAAGCTGCACAACCGATGTTCGAGCACTACTGGTCCGAAAAGGATACGGGTATAAAAGGCATTATTCTTGGGTCGCTGGAAAACATCGTTCCTGATTTCTCTATTATGGCAAAATATTATAAAGAGGTTGCGGGAAGGGAGAAGAATGAGGATCTTCTAAAACTGGCCAAAGAGATACTGGATAACATGAATAATATGAAAGCGGACGTTGAATCTTTTATGAAAAAGAAAAAGGTCTCAGACGAGGCTTTCAAAAAAGAATACGATAATATCTATAAGTCGGCCGGAAAAGATGGTGACTATGAGGTTCTGGCCGCTTCCAGCACCCTTAAGAACGAACCCGATCTCAAACGTTTGCGTGAGCGGATGCTCCAGAGAAATTCGGACGAGGCCTTTTATGATTACAAAAAGATCAATGTGATAATAATTGATAACAGGCTGGGAGCAAATATGGAGGGCTGGAAGGACGTCAAGCCATAGAAAAACGGAACCCCTGTTTTGTGCAGATGTTTTAATCTGGTCTGACAGAACCTCCCGGTAGCTATGATCTTATGGATATATGTTTAATACAGGATGATTTTATATTTCCTCAAGATACTTTTACTTTTTCGATTATTGGATTTTGGCCGATTTTTCACAGGAAGTTACATTTTCAGGCGAGCACTCCAATATGACCTAACTTGAAATTGTTAGTTGCTTAATCGGATTTTTATCTCCATATTATATGTGTAGTGGAACCCTTTGAGTAAGAGGCTAAATTGCATATTTTGTTACAATAAGCCTAAGAAAAGCTACCATATCGTTTCATAACTCAGAACCTCAGTAAAATTAATCCTTGACAAATTAATTGGCATATCAATATTATCCATTTGGATAATTTATAAGTCATTTGGACAATTAATGACAACACCTATTGTTTGATACTAAGGGGGGCTAATGGCTAGGAAGAGCATCGCAGATATCAGAAAAGCTGAAATAATTGAGGCATTCCTTAAGGTTGTTTCAGAGAAAGGTTTGTCAAAAGCTACTGTACGGGAGGTTGCGGAGGCAGCAGGGTGCCGCCATGGGATGTTGCGCCATTTCTTTGGTAATAAGGACACTATGATTGTTGAGGCCCTGAATTATGTAACCCATAAATATTGGGACGATTTTCGCAATCGCAGCAAGGAATATGATTCCTCAGCGGATGAACTGAAAAATGGTATTTACTGGTGGTTGGATCGTGACCAGTTTGACATAGACTGGGGAAGGACCGAAGTGGAGTTCTGGGTGTATTCAAGAACCAACCCTATAGTTTCCGAGGCTCTTAACAATTACTATAGCTTTGCAAGGTCTACCATTGCTGGCATTATCAGACGAGGAATCGAAGCGGGCGAGTTTCGCGAGGTTGATGCTGTTATTACCGCCGACATGATGCTTGCCGAGGTGAATGGTCTGATTAGCCTCTGGTATGTAAATCCCGAGAAAATTTCGTTGAAAACCATGGCCAAACAGGTGGCGGAATTATTTGAAGGGTATTTAAAGAAGCAGGCGATATGAATGAACAAGGTTATGTGGGCACATCTCAAGGCGTTCCTTTCTAAAAAGGTCGCACTAAGTTTAAGGCGGGACGATACTTTTCGACTCAGTCCATGAGACACTTGGGATGGGAAGGAATAATCAGGGTAGTAGGGCTGAAATTGCGCTCCGTTGTGCAGGATAGCATTGAGGGCTTCCAAAATTTGACACAAGTTTCAGCGAGAAGTTCTACCCCAAAATATTACTTATGGAGGAGTGTATATGAAAAAGGATTCATACAAAGAGAACTATTGTAGAATTGCCAATAAAGGGATCTTGAATTGTTTGATCATTGCATTGCTTCTTGCTGGGATAACCACAATATTTTTATCTTGTAGTCATGTTCCAAAGACACCCTTAAAGCTAGAAGATGCACCGACAGCCGGGTTGCTAAGTCAGATGCCTGAGACCGATGAGATTTTTGGTTGGATAACTGACTTGACTGCAATGGGCAGCCGCATTACAGGAACCGATGCTGGTCGACAGGCATCCCAGTATGTCGCACAGAAATTTCAGGAGTTCGGATTGAAGCGTGTTGCAATCGAACATGCGGAAACTAAACTGTGGACTGTTAATGACTGGGAACTCACTGTCGCGGGAGCTAGGGTTCCTTCCTATTATATGGCGCACACCTACACGGATGGGAGTATGGGTGCATTTACTACTCCAGCGGATGGGATAAAAGCAGAGCTTGTTTACGTGGGTGAAGGGAAGGATAAGGATTTTCGCAAGATAGATGTGCGTGGCAAAATCGTTGTCTCTGAAGTAAGATTCAATAGCGTTCCGATAGGACTAGCCAGGTTGAAATCGTATCTATATTACGATCCGGATCATTCTATCCCGATCACCTCTTCGCGATTGGATCCTTACAGCGCCAATAACTATCCATACAATTTTTACCATGCAGTCAAAGGCGGAGCAGTTGGATTTATTGGGATACTCACCGATTATTTGGATAGAAATATTTACAACAACGAAGATTATTCCGCTTATGGCGAGAAAATGAGCATACCAGGCCTGTGGGTAAGTAAATCGACTGGTGCCCAGTTAAAGGCTGCGATAGCCCAGAAAGACAGCCAGGTCATGGCCACGTTAAAGTTCAGCGGGAAACAGGTGCCCGCCACTGGAGGTGCGGTTGTCGGGTACCTTCCCGGAGCATCTGGAGAAACGATCATGATCCATTCTCACCATGACTCATCAACTCCAGGGGCAGTAGAAGACGCGTCGGGAACGGCGATGGTATTGGCTCTAGCGAAGTTCTACGCTAATGTGCCGTTGGAGCATCGCAAAAAAACGCTGCTCTTCGCCACCATGGACACTCATTTCAGCGGTTATGATGCACATGAGGCCTTTATCAAAAATCATCTTCATGGACAGGACAACATCTTGGCAGATGTATGTCTAGAGCACATTGCAAAGGAAGTTGTAGAGGTGGATGGTAAACCGGTGATTACGGGACAGTTAGAGCCCCGTGTCATTTTCATAAGTAATAATGATGCACTGATCGACATAACAAGAGAAGAAGTTGTGCGCCATAGCCTGAAAAGGACCGTGATGTTACCGACGGATATATTTGGGGATGATATCCCGAGTGATGCTGATCCTATCTATCGAGCAGGAATCCCAGTGATTAGCTTAATAAGCGGCCCCATATACCTCTATGATGAAATAGACACTTCGGATAAAGTGGCGAAGGAACAGCTCCGGCCCGTCGCTGAGGCATTTGCCGATATTGTTTGGCGTCTGAGTGAATTACCTGCCAGTCAATTTAAATCTAAATAGCCAACAATTGAATATTATTATGAGAATGATAAGTATTATCGTGGTGGGTATGATATTAACATTCAGTAATGTTTCATATGGACAAGATGTGGATTCAAATCAAAACACTAAAAAGATCAGCCGACCATTTCAATACTCTGGCTATACTTTTCCGGAATATGATGACTACATGAAGAGATCTCAATATGTTGGGATGTCAGATGGTGTTAAACTTGCTGTTGATATTTATATACCTTCAAAGGGTCCCGAAAAATTAAAGTATCCTGTGATATTCCAATATACTCCTTACGGGCGAGCATATGTTATTCCAAATCAAAGATGGTGGGAAAAACCGATAGTATGGTTTGCCACGAATACGATGGGTCCTGTTCTAGACAGAGCAAATTCCAAAAACACAGTATATGGCTCTGATAAGGAGATAGTAAATCTATTCTTATCACATGGCTATGTATATATATGTGCTGACATGCGGGGAACCGGAGCATCATATGGTTCGAAAATGGATTTTATGCCCAAGCTCGCCGATGATGGTCTGGAACTGGTAAATTGGATTGAAAAGCAGGAATGGTGTGACGGTAATGTTGGCATGTTTGGAGGTTCGTATCTTGGATACTCTCAACTAATCACAGCAGAAAAAAAACCAAAAGCACTGAAATGTATATTCCCCGAAGTAGTGCCGTTGGATGGCTACACAGGTGAAATAAGACCTGGAGGTATATTCCTCTGGGCATATTCACAGCAGGATCTGCAGGGATATTTAGAGAAAAACTATTATCTGCCTAAAGAAGGTTTTTATCCTACAGCTCCTGTACTTGATGAGGATGGGGATGGGGATCTTAGTGATGAAATACCAATAGATAAAAATAGTAATGGAACTTTCTTAGATGACTATGCGTATCCTGACGATCCCAATGATCCTCCCAAATATAAAGATGGGCAGAAGAGGAACCATATATACTATCTTGCCACTTATGATCATAAAAAGAATGTGCCGTATAGTTCGATAGGACCTAAAGCAGTTTTTATTGACACGGAATTTGAGCTTATAGATGCTACAAACAAGACCATGATAAAGGCAACAGCATACGATGTTGGTCCAGCACATTATATACCATCAATAATGGAGAGCGGGATTCCAATATATAATCACGGAGGGTGGATGGATGCGTTTGCGCGAGGAACAACGGAACTGTATTCTACGCTCAAAAACACCAACCCATCCAAATTGGTTATAGATCCAGGATACCATCTGGGAACCTCACCTTTCTGGAAATATTGCGGAGAAGATGAGAATGAATCACTTGCAAAGTACGGCATCGAATTGTTGCGATATTTTGATCGCTACCTAAAGGGTATAAAGAACGGCATTGATGCAGAGCCTCCAATATATATTTACAATATGAATGGTGATGGCTGGCGGTTTGAAAATGAGTGGCCGCTTTCCAGGCAGGTGCTTACAGAATATTTCCTAAATGATAAAGGAATGCTTGATACGATTCAATCTGCTGATGGTTCTGATGAATATGTAGTTAATTTTCAGCATGATTCCCGTTGGAAGTCAAATTGGGGTGATATGATTTCCAGATGGGTGATGGAAACTCCCGCAGACTTACCGATAAGAACAGATAAAGACAAACAAACTTTAATATATACTTCCGCACCTTTGAAAACTGATACTGAAGTAACAGGGCATCCAATCATATATTTGTGGGTATCCTCAACCGCTGCTAATGGTGATTTTTTTGTATATCTTGAAGATGTAGATAAAAATGGACAGTCAATATTGGTAACCGAGGGGTTATTGCGTGCCGGGTTTGCGAAACTACAAGACAATGGGGCCATAATTAATAGAGGAAAGGAGGGTATTAAAGTTCTGCCCAAGCTTCCTTGGCATGGGTATGAAAAAAACCAGTATGATATGCAGGTTTTTGCGAATGGTGCTAAAATTAAGCTGGAATTTGATCTCCTTCCGACATCGTGGGTTTTTCGCAAGGGGCATTGTTTAAGAGTTTCAATTGCATGTGTTGATTGGCCGACATTTGCTATACTACCGGAGTTGAGTGCAACTAACGATCCCAAAAATCAAAAGAATATTATACCAACAATCACTATCTATAGAGATGCAGAGCATCCTTCTAATATAGTATTACCAATCATTCCTAGATAGGTGTGATATGAAGAAGAAATTTAAGCCGAATCTAGCCCTATCTAAAATAATTCTGACTGCATTTTTGGAGCTCACGTTAGTATTGACCATGCCCTCATGCAATAAATCTTCGGCGCCGGTTGCCACCGATAACCCGACGGGCAAAGTTGATCTGATTCTATACAACGGCAATGTGCATACCATGGATGATCACCGCTCCATTACCTCAGCCTTGGCCATTTCTGGCAAACATATTCTGGCTGTGGGCAGCAATGAAAAGATATTGGTTATGAAGGATGCGTCCACAAAAGTCATAGATCTCAAAGGCCGCATGGTGTTGCCGGGTATAATCGATTCTCATGTTCATCTTGGCATGTGGCCGGATTATGCCACCGCATGTCAATTGAAAAATGCCAGCAGCCAGGATGATGTGCTGGAGATGATGAAAAAATGGGACAAAGAACATCCAGGTACAGACCTTATTTGGGGATTCGGCTACAGCCCCTGTCTGATTTCTTTTAACATGACCAAAAAAGAATTGGATAAGCTTTTTCCGAACCGTCCGGTGGTATTGGTCGGCATTCAACATGATAGAAATTTTGCTAATAGCAAAGCCCTTGAATACATCCATTTCGGTGATAAAAAAGGAGACGCGACTGATCCGCTTTTTACTCGCGATCAGGATGGCAAGCCTACAGGTGAATTTACTGGTGACTGGGGTGTAATGCGTTTCAACCTTTTCAAAACAGACCTTGATGAGCTGCCGGATTATGCCGAGGTTCTGGAAAAGGAAGTGCGCAGATTAAACACGCTGGGTATCACCTCATTCTTCGATGCGGGCATGTTTTTGACTTTTCAGGATGCCAGGATGGACAAATTCAAGGAACTGGACCAAAGCGGCCGGTTAACGGCGCGCGTTGATCTTTCTTATATTGTTTCTCCTGACTATCCCATCTATTTCCAGGTGCTTTGGCACCAGCTTATGCGTAATAGTCATCGTTCTGAGCATGTTCGTGCGAACACCCTGAAGATCTTCTGCGACTTCACGGATCGCTATATGGTTGAGCCCTTTTATAATGAGCCCTTATATAATAGCCTGCATAACGGCCCTGCGGAGTTCCCTAAAGATAAAATGGTCACCGTGATGAAGGCTGCCCAGCAAATGGATTGGAGAGTGATGGCGCATGTGCTTGGCGACGAGTCTGTGCGTGATTTCCTAGACGTGGTCGAGGAATATAATATTCGGACCAAACCCGGGGCGCCGCGTCATACCTTGACACACCTGTACAATATTCATCCCAAAGACCTGCCTAGATTCAAGACGCTAGGAATCGCTGCCGATGTGCAGACAGCCTGGGCCTATGATAAGTCATTTAACGGTATAGATAGTGAAATAGAACGCAAAATGTTTGGGGAAGAAAGGGCCCGAAGGCACTTGTGTTTTGGGGACATGTATCGAAGCGGTATGCTTATGACAGCCTCCAGCGACCACCCCTATGGTTTTGAAAACCCATTTGACACCATTGAAGTGGGTATAATCCGACGTAACCCTAATGAGGCCATGGCAATAAAGCCGTATCATATTGAGCAGGCGTTGGATATGGACACAATGCTGACCATGTTCACGATCAACAACGCGGATGTACTTGGTATGAAGGACATTATAGGTTCCCTGGAGGCGGGGAAAATGGCGGATGTAATTGTGATCGACCAAGATCTTTATAAGATAGCTCCTGAGAAAATCAGTGATACAAAAGTGTTGCTGACCATTTTTGAGGGCAAGATAGTTCACCAGTCTATGAAATGAAAACAGGAAATATCACTTCTGCAACAGCATGTGTGAAATAGAAAAATAATAATGGAGGATGCTTTATATGTCAGACACAATCGCACAAAAAATCGCAGATAAAATCATCGACCGCTATTCAAGGAAAACAAAGAAATCGGCAATGCTCCACACTGAAGCCCTCAAGCATATGCCTGGCGGCAATACAAGGTCGGCAGTGGATTATAAACCTTATCCCGCCTTTATCGAGCGCGGCAAGGGGTGCTATATTTACGATCAGGACGGGAACAAATACATAGATTTTCTCAATAACTATACGTCCCTCATCCATGGCCACTGCGATCCTGATGTGATGGCTGCCGTAAGAGCCCAGATGAAAAAAGGCTCATCGCTCTGTTCCCCTTCTGTTCTTCAGATTGAGCACTCGAAGCTATTGTGCAGCAGGACACCATTCATTGAAATGGTCCGATATACTAACTCGGGAACTGAAGCTACAATGTTTGCCATTCGAACGGCACGGGCGGTCATGCAGAGGGACATGATCATCAAGATTGAAGGCGCCTATCATGGCACCCATGATGACGCAAAGGTTTCATTCATACCGGACCTGGAACCCGGAGAAATTCCAAAGTCACACCTTGATGGATCAGGTGTTCCCCAGAGCACACTGCTGGATGTTGTTGCTGCGCCCTTCAACAACCTTGCTGCGGTTGAAACACTGATGAAACTGTATAAAGGCAAGCTTGCAGGAATCATCGTTGAGCCGTTCCTTGCAAGCATGGGTATGGTTGTCCCCAAACAAGGTTATCTGAAGGGTTTGAGAGATCTTTGTGACAAGTATGGAATATTGCTTATATTTGATGAGGTGCAATCGTTCCGTGCAAGCATCGGGGGGATGCAGGTTCTTGAAAATGTACGACCCGATGTAAGCGCTGTAGGCAAGCTTATCGGAGGAGGCTATCCTGTTGGCGCATTCGGCGCCAGTCGTGAGGTAATGGAGCGCTATGCACTGGACATGCTTGACCCCAGGTCAATAAGCCATTCAGGAACGTTTAACGGCAATGAAATTACTTTAGCCGCCGGTATTGCCACAATGAAGAAATTCAACCAGAACGCAGTAGACCATGTCAATGGACTCTGCAGACAAATGATGGATGGATTCACAGATGTATTCAAAACTCTCGGCCTCAGATGCCAGGCGACAGGGATAGGCTCGCAGTGCAACATCAATTTCACTGACAAGGAAATTTCCAACGCCCTTGACTGGGTCAAAACGCTTCTGCCGTGCATGGAACTGCAGAAGCTTCTGCACCTGGAGCTGCTCAACAGAGGCATTTTCTCCGCTAGCCGTAGTGAATTTGTCATATCAACGCCGATGACCGGCAAAGACGTGGATTATTGTGTCCAGAAGGTGAGGGAGAGCTTCGAATTATTAATGCCCTATATCAGGGAAAAAGCGCCGCATTTGCTCTAGATGTATATGAATCGTCAGCCGCAATACTGCGGAAACTTAGAAAATGGGGGATCCATATGGCTACTAAGGAACAACCGTCATAGGCGGAGGGTTTCCGATCGACCATCCTATAGTTGTAAGAGGTGTCCGAATTACAGTTATTCTCTCGATCACGCTGGGCAGGAATGAATGCCGTTACAGCGTTTTCACGATGTGTTGCAGGAGTGGGTCAGCATGTTGGTGTTGGGACCTATATCAAGTATGAAATGCATATCGGATAAATCAGGGAGGGCGATGAGCGTATGAAAAAAAAATGGCTTGCTGTACTCTCATTACTGGCAGTCATATGCATCGGTCTCGCGGTGTACATTGCTGACCTGGCACGCTTTCCGGGCAAAATTAGGGATCCCGGCTATGAGGCTCAAGTCAGAACGATTGGAGTGAAATCCGTTTTCCACCAGGGAGTAGTCTATCATTACCACGGCCTTCCCCCGATGCTAGAGGTGGCGGGCGATTACCATGAGATGGGTCTGCAGTACGGCGTACTGCTGCGTAGTGAACTGGTTAAGGGTATGGAGCCTCTGTATAATATCCTGAAATGGAACGCACAGGATATAGGGGTTCCGCTTTTTGCCATGACCGCGCTAGTGAAATTCAAAGCACGTCGGATGGCAGCGGGTCTGCCTCAGCGGTACCAGGACGAGATGCATGGTGTCGCCGAAGGCTCAGGCATACCCTATGACTCTATCATAAGCATATGTCTGATGTACGACATCGGCATGGGAATGGATTGCACTGGTGTCCTTATGAAAGGCAGGGATAGGTCGATTATTCAGGGGCGGAATAATGACACGGCCGGATTCGGCGGCGAGGAGCTGGCGAAAATGACCGTCGTCGTGCGCTATAAGGCGACCGGGAAGAACGCCGTCACGCACATGGATGTCCCCTACTTCTACATGGGAGTCGAGACAGGCTACAATGACAAGGGCCTCTGCTTCGGGGAGGAAACCCTCCAAATCACGAAACCAAATCCAGGTGGTTTTTCGCTGCCCTACCTGATCCGTATGATCATGGAAGAGGCCTCGTCTCTTGACGAGATTTACCCGTTTTTTGACAAATACCCGACTATAGCGGCATATGGCACTGTCTGGAGCGACCTGCGGGCAGGAAAAGGGGTAGCGGTCGAAGTAACTCCAACAGCCTGGGCAAAAAATGAACTTAAAAAATCCCTTCTTTGGGATTTCAACCGCTTCTATGATTCCAAGCTGGCTGAACAGCAGAAGCCTGCCTGTAATATCACCAACACCAACATAGATCGGGATGCGATTGCTACAACGTTCCCCAAGCAGGACACCTACACAATCGAGGATGTCGTCAAGTTCCTGCGTGCTCAGACCGGGCCGGACGGCACAGATTACTCGTGGAGCGGCACGAAGTTTCCGGTGTGCAACTGGGAAGCTTCGCAGATGATGATATGGGACAGCAGGAGCGATGGGTTCTACATGGCCACAGGTCCTTATTACGCCGCCCGGCAGAACATCTATCATTACTTTAACGATTTCTCACGTCCGCCAGAGCTGTTCATGCAAGCCGTGCCGATTGAGCCGGTAATAGAGAAGGCTGCCCGGATCGAGAACCGTTTGATAAGCAGGACTGACAAGCTCAAGGCCTTTATAAATCTCGCGGATGAATACAAAAGCGATGCAAACGCACAATTTATGGTGGCTTACAAGTCCTTCCGACTCTCAAGTATGGATACGTTCAGAGATTATGCCGCCAGAGCTTTTGCCCTGCAACCGGCCAATGATGAATATCGGATGTATGCTGGCCTGGCCGCATACCATAAGCAAGACCAGGGGAGAGCCATCCGTCTCTTGGATAGCGTAAAAGCCCGCTACCCGGAACAGGACCTTATCAGGCTCACAGTCTTGGAGAAGGCCAGTACGATTCAGGACCCGACAAAAGCGGCACTGTATAAAACACAGAAACAGCTCATCCTGGATAAGTACCATGCCGTATCATACTATACAAAGGAGATCCTGCCCCTCATTGATGCACTTGATAAAAAGAAATGATTCCCGGGTGCCAATATCAGATTAGGAGATAGAGCATGGCCGTAGACATCTTTAGGGAAGTACAGGGATGTCCATGGTTTTACAATAAGATGACACTCTGATGAGTGAAGGGGGTTGCTAAGTGGAAAGAAAAAAAATATTTTTTGGATGGTGGATCGTTGCCGCCTCATTCGCCATAACTTTTGCGGGATTAGGGATCGCAATGAATTCTATCAGTATACTTTTCAAACCGGTTTGCGAAGCCCTCGGTTTTGGCCGCGGTGATTTCACCATGACCTTTACCGTGGGTGGTGTGGCCATAATATTTTCAGCACCGTTCATCGGCAAACTCTTTGAAAAGTATGATGCCCGCATACTGGTCTTTGTAAGTTCACTCATACTGGCAGGAGCTTTCGCTATGTTCTCGATCAGTCGCACGCTAATACATTTTTACCTCAGTTCTATTATGATGGGGATTAGTGTTGCGACGACTTTAATAGCGTGTTCAGTTCTTATCACCAATTGGTTTTACGAGCGACGTGGACTGGCGATGGGAATTGCTCTGTCTGCAAGCGGACTGGGAGGACTTATCTATAATCCCCTGGGCAACTGGTTCCTCGAGCAGTATGGATGGCAGGCGACATACCAGTTTTTTGCTGTTTCCATAGCTCTACTCACCATTCCTGCTTCATTCTTCATGATAAACCGTCCACAGTTAAAGGGATTATTGCCGTTTGGTGCAAACACTGAATCAACAGAACATAAAGAAGACCAGCAGGGTTTCACACTCAAGGAATCGCTCGGTTCCATGTCTTTCTGGATGCTTGCGATGATGACATTCACCAGCAGTGTTGCCTTGATGGGTGTGCAAATGCACATCGTGTCTTATCTTGGAGATATTGGACACAGCGCCACCTTTGCATCAACCATTATGGGACTTACACTGGGTATGCTTGTCCTGGCCAAGGTTGTCGTGGGGCTTGTGTGCGATCATTTCGGGCTTACGAAGGCCCTGCTTCTCGCCTTTGGGGCAATGCTCGTGGGCATTTTATTTTTCTATGCCGCGGGAGCAATGTGGGCTGCCGTTATGGCTGCGATATTTTTCTCATTTGGTCTGACGCTTCAAACGATTATTCCTCCGCTAATGACTGCGAAATGTGTAGGACTAAAACACTTCGGGATTGTCTTCGGAGTTGTGAACATGTTCATGATGCTGGGCAGCGGGGTGGGAACGCCTCTCTCTGGTTATTTCTATGATTCGTTTCATAGCTATATCCCAGCATTCAATCTCTATGTTGTATTAACGATCATATCCGCGATCATAGGAGTGGTTGCGATTTCCCGCTCCAAATTTGAATGAAGAAAGGGTGATTTAACCTCAATTAGAGAAGCAAAAAACTAGAATCGGACAGTCTAGAATCACAGTTCACATGGAGACCTATGCATTTCTGTGCATGATGGGATTCGAAGAATTCCATGAACATTTCACGCTATGGGATACTTGATATAGCTTGAGTTTATGTCAGCCCGGCAAAACTGTACATATCTGCGATGAATGACAGCTTTTCTGAACTCGCAAAAGTTATAATATCCAAAGGAGATCGAATAAATTTTCTATGCCACTCTTAGGTTGAAGATCCTCAAGACATCTGCCAATCCTCAGATTGATATAAATTATAGATGACGTGATATATTCTATAGTTTTGCTAGAACGTCTTAAGGTGCATATCTGAAGCAAAGAGCTATACTTTTTCAGCAATTTGAAAATAAAGGTTCTTCATTGAGATGTAACGTGCTGATCACCCGCTGCTGCCACAGCGGAGCAACTTACAGAAAAATAACACTGGACGTGATGCGGAGCAAGGGCAGACGTACACCACGGCGCTGGTAGCAGTCGGGTGGATTGGCTTGTTAAATTGCATTTTCACTCTGTATTTCTGCCTTTTGTTTTTCTGGGACATTTTGCCAAATAACATTGGCACCAAGCTTTAACTCAACGCCAAGGCCAGAACGAACAACCTCAATTATTTGTTTGAACCATTGATAACATGACCATTCCCTAATTGGTGTTGATTTAAATCCTTTCCTACTCTGATCCCAATAAACACCAGCTGCTTCACGATAAACATATTGATACATAGGTTTCCCTTGGCTTTCTATTCCAACAAGCAATTCACCAGTCTCGAGCACTTCAGTCTTGTTTATTGTTTCACTATTCATTTGAGTACCATTTAACAATTAATATACGTAATACACGTTTATGCTGTTTTTCAAACAGCGACCTTGGTTTAATGCTTAAAATCTACACTAATGTTCTTTTCAAATCAAATATTTATATTTGAAGGATTATGTATTTAATGCTTATTA
Source organism: uncultured Bacteriovoracaceae bacterium (assembly GCA_964400685.1). Lineage (GTDB taxonomy): Bacteria > Desulfobacterota > Desulfomonilia > UBA1062 > UBA1062 > DATCTV01. The sequence goes on from CAYNVT010000083.1 coordinate 16,850, forward strand.
TCAACAAATGCGTAATACGTATAATCAATGCATATTGGCAAAGCATGGTTTAACTGAACGTTTTTGATATAGGGGGGCTGTTAAAGATGAATAATATTTTGCCGGAGTTTCAAGAGTATATCATAAGGCGAAAACTGGCGCCTAAAAACCAGGCGCCTTTCTTCGCATTCCGGGTAAGCAAGTTTTTGAGGTTTTCCAATAGCAGGCAGGACAAACACCTGGATTTAAGAATTCAGATGTTTCTGAACAGCTTGAAAAAAGATAAAAACCTTCAGGACTGGCAATTTGAACAGGCTGAAAACGCTATCAAACTTTATATTAATCATTTCCTTTCTGATAAAACCTCGGCGCTTTCACCGGATGTGGAAACACAAACCGGGATAGAATTAATGGACGAAATAACAGTGCAGGAAAAACTTCGCGAATGCTTGCGCATCAAGCATTACTCCTACAGTACTGAAAGAACTTATATGGACTGGTCTTCGCGTTTTTATGAATATCTGAAAAACGCTAAAAACAAAGATTGCCAGAACAAAAGCATTGACGAAATGGATGTAAGGGATTTTCTGACCCACCTGGCGATCAGACAGCGGGTTTCGTCTTCCACTCAAAATCAGGCCTTCAATGCACTTCTATTTTTATTCCGTGAGGTTCTTAAAATCGAACTTCATGATCTGAGCAAAACAGTTCGGGCTAAAAGAGGCCAGAAACTGCCTGCGGTGTTGACGCCAAACGAAGTGCGCAGCCTTCTTGAACAGATAAAGGAAAAGGACCGTCTTATAGTTCATATTCTATATGGCTCCGGCATGCGGCTGATGGAATTGGCGAGGCTTCGGGTTCAGGATATAGATTTCGGATTGAATTCGATTATTATCCGTGGGGGAAAAGGAGATAAGGACAGAATGACGGTAATGCCGGAAGCTGGACGAACGCGAAGGGGACGCTGCTGCCCAATTAACTTAATCACCAGTAAATATTTT
>CAYNVT010000084.1:0-17513 GCA_964400685.1 uncultured Bacteriovoracaceae bacterium
TTATATTAACAGGATCTCCATAATCCCATTCAAATCGACATCAAGCTTTCACAGAAATTTTTAAAACATTATGAAGCCTACGTAATGTGCAAAAATCTGCTTGATGATTACAATGCAGATCCCTTCAACCCGGGCCCGGGAAGAATGTGGTATGCAGGAGCAAGGGCAAGTTTTTAAAGTATTATATATGTGCACCTGTGCCAAATAAAGAGGTGCAGACAGAGGAGAGAAAATGGAATGGCTTAAAGCTGTCGTAGATTATGGAATCATAGGTTTTTTAATCTTCCTGAGCATCATTGCCATAGGGATTGCCATCGAAAGGTTTTATTTTTTCAAGCATATCAACCTGGATGCTTACCCGGATCAAAAGAGTCTGGAACTGGAGCTAACCAGAAAAATCCACCTCATTGCGACCATCGGCAGCAATGCACCGTATATCGGTCTGTTGGGAACGGTTCTGGGCATCATGGTTACCTTTTATATGATCGGGCAGGAAGGGTTTATGGACACAGGCAAGATCATGGTCGGTCTGGCCCTTGCATTGAAGGCCACTGCCATAGGTCTTCTAGTGGCCATCCCTGCTGTCTCTCTGTATAATTTTCTCTTGAGAAAAGTTAAGGTCCTGCAAATGAGTTGGGAAATCGAACATGAAAGAAAAAGAGTTTGACTACATCAATGTAATTCCGCTGGTCGACGTCATGCTTGTGCTCCTTACGATTGTGCTGACCACCTCTTCATTTATAGCCAGCGGAATGATTCCTATGGATCTGCCAAAAGCCCATCGCGGCTCAGGCGAGATACTGAAGACCCAGACGGTTGAAATCGATAAGGCAGGAAATATTTATCTGAATTCCCGGCCCGTCTCTCTGGAAGAATTGAAAACCGACCTGGGAACAATGAACAAAAAAATCCCTGTTTTGATAAGGGCCGATAGAAGCATCCTCCTTCAAAACTTCGTCAGTGTCCTTGATGTTATCAAGGGGCTCGAATTCAAACGCATCAGCCTCCAGACCGAGGAAGGCCCGTGAACTACCAGACCAGAGCCTTTAAGATATCCTTCCTGATTCACACCGTAATTATTGCCCTGGTTATTTTCGCTAGTCTTTTCCTGGGGCAATACAAGAAGGCTATGGTCATGGATTTCGATCTTCTGAAACCCGTACCTGAAGTAAAAAAGGTCAAAGAGCCCGAGCCCATACCTTTAATAAATTCAAAACTGATCACACCTGCAACCCCTCCGGTCTTAAGGAAAGAAGAACCACCCCGTAAATCCTCTGTCCCGGAAACCCCTCCGGTAGTAAAGCTCCCGGAAGCAACTAACCTGGAAAGTAGCACTGCGGGAGCAGAAATATCAGATCAGGGTAAGGAGGTAAAGGAAGGCTCTCCCGGAATAGCAGGGGGGATAAAAGAAGGAACGGGTACAAGCTCTGGCACGGGTTCCGGGGAGGACGGCATAGAATCGGCCAGGACAAAATATTTAAACGAACACTTTGCCTATATCCGGAATAAGATTCTCAGTAATGTCAGCTACCCTGATCCTGCAAAAAGGAAGGGCTGGCAGGGGAAGGTGCTTCTTTCCTTTATCATAACTGCCGACGGATCAGTCAGAGATCTAAGGATTGTAAAAAGTTCCGGTTTTACACTGCTTGACAGGAATGCCATTGAGACAGTCCGCGACACAGCTCCCTTTCCCAGACCGCCCGATGAGGCCCAGCTTGTCATTCCTATAACTTATCACCTGGAATGATCGTTTCCAGTAGATCAAAGTAAAATCTTAAGCAGCACCATGATATCATTGACAGCCCAGTGGAGCCTGGTTTGTGCATCACAGTCTTTAAGCCAATCGTCCCCGTCAGAATGAGCTGGATTCGTGCATACACCGGCTTTAACCATTATATCATCCTGCAGTTTTTTATAGGCATCGCTGTAATGTCTTTTCCCAAGCGTCTTCTGCACCATTTTCACATTGCTCTTTAATGCAGCTTTCCCTGAAGCTTTTGTAAAACTGTCCACTGGTATTGAGTCGATGTCGGTCATGAGTTTAATAAGCTTTTCGTTGATGTTTCCCAGCGGATTGATAGCACCGTAGATCACGATTTTGTCCTGTCCGATATAGTTCCAGCCAGCCTCAAGAATGTTAATATCGGTTGTCCCATCCGGCAGGGGGCCCACCTTCATGATCGTTGCAGAGCGTGTCGAGGCTCCCAAATTGCGGTCACCTTCAGGTCGGTATGGCCAGATCCAGGTGCCAGGGTCCTGAGGGTTTTTCGCCGTCGTTCTCTGTTCCGGAGGTCCAACAACCTTCTGGGGCGGTATGACTCTGAATGGCCCATCACCATCGAGCTTATTCTCAAGATTCAGCACACCCGGCGTCAGGTACTGTCCATCACGCTTGTAAGCGAGCATCATCCTAAGCCCGGCTTTGTTAACTATCGGATCACCATTCACCCTTCCTTTCACCGAGGGTGCAGAGTAGTCACACCATCCTGTTGCAGGGTTTTTTGCCACGTCGGCCTGTTCGTTATAAAAGAATTTTGCAGCAGGGTATACGCCATTGACATAATAGATATCTATAGTCGCGTCATAGTCGAACGGATGGGTTACCGAGAAACAATCCGGGGAAAAAACCGTTACGTCTTTTGCTGAAGCCAGAACAAGCGGCTTTAACAGATCCTCCATGGCGACGCCTGTGAATTGAGCATAGAAGTCTGTTGACTTGCTTGCATTCATCAAAAGAAACTGGGTGTGTTGCGGCATGGCCTCAAGCTGGCTTCGCGTGTAGACTTTGGAAGGTGCGGCTACTTTTGTCGGGTCATCATTCTGATCCCCGGGATATCTGAGCGCAGTAATTTCTGTCTTGTTCGAGTACCCGTCTCCATCGGAATCGAGATCCTTAATAGCAATTATTGCAGCTTCATTTCTGCCGTGTTTGAGGTAGTCCTTCCCATAATTATTGAGGGTTTCTGCATAATCAAATTTTTCTGTTTTGCCATAGTTGCTCTTGTAGTGACACCATTGACAGCTGCCGAGACTGGTTGTCTTTCCTCCGGATACATAGGAGCCGCCCCTGTGGCATAAAGCACAGTCGTCAAGTTTCGTACCTGCCGTCTGGGGGTTTACGGTATGAAATTTTGGCGAATCAATCTCGCCTTCGTGCATGTAAGCCGCATAACAGATAAAAGCAGCACATATAAAGAGCGCGGTTCCAATTGTCACGATACAGATTTTACGAATTTTCATGAGGTCCTCTTTTCTAAACTATAACGATTTTTCAAAGCTTATTATTCTTTTTTAAAAAACCAGGTTTCCCGTTTTCACATCTTCTTATTTTCAGGGAAAGGCTAATCATACAACCCGAATAATATGTTTACCATGACACAATATGTCAAGTTTATAATGTATGCTGTTGCATATTCATATCTCGCATGCCGTTGCTCCAGCCTTTTTACACTATCAGGTGAACGTCCTTTGCTTATGATGTATTGAAATGCCGCTGTACAATCCGGGATTTAGAAATAGCTGTGCAGGCCGGGCAGGTAATTAACACCGAAGTATGTGAACAGTATGCAGGCCAGACCGAATATAACGAGGCCTGCATACAATATGTTTGAAGCGCCATATCTCTTCCTGGCATGAAGGCAGGCTGCGTAAACAAGCCATGTAATCAGAGCCCAAGTTTCTTTCGGGTCCCATCCCCAGTATCTGCCCCATGCGGTCTGGGCCCAGACTGCACCTGTAATGATGCCGATTGAAAAAACAACAAACCCGCCCGTTATAAAAATATATGCCGCTTCTTTTGTCCTGTGATTATTTTCCTGTGGTTTGAAATAATTATCATACACGGTCAGAACAGTTCCAAGGGCCAGCAATGCATAGCCCATCATGCAGGTTATCACATGTATGAGCAGCCAGTTGCTTTTAAGGGCAGGCACTAGAGGTCTGATGGAATTATCCATACCCGGGGCAAAGCTTGCATATGATAGGATCATTACAACAATCGGGCAGGCAAAAATGAGAGCCTGCAGAGACTTCTTCATCCATGAAAAAATAAGAGAGGCAAGCATAACGGACCACGAGAGCACGACAAGAGACTCGTAAAGGTTCGATACCGGGGCATGACCGAACCCTGCCCTGTATGAAACAATCCAGCGTAGAATAAGTGCTGCAGTCTGGAACCCGAAAGCAATTGAGGCAGAGGTCTTTCCCGCGGCTATAAATGATTTTTTTCTGCTGATTACGAGCAGATATGTAGCTGCATATAAGACCAGAGCAAGTATTGTCAGTTTAACATCCATCTTTTTTATCCCGGTATTCTGGCCTGGGGATAAAAATCATAATTATCCCTGTCAGAAAGATTATCCCGCCTGTTGCAGCAAGGATCAATCCAGGGTCTTTTCTGACAGAAAGACCCGTACTGCAGCTTGAATTTATATCCTGAAGCAGAAATGTGAATGGTCTGATAAGCTTCGGGTCGAATTCAGGATGAATCTCAAGAAAGTCTGGCTTCCTCTTGATCACCTTTTCCAGATCTTTTAAGAGCCATATTTCATAACCACCTGAAGGCGTTTCAATGAAAAGCTCCACTGCAGGTCCCGCATTCATAAGATCTGTTATTATATGGCCGGTTCTGAGGTTCGCACCTTCACCTATATTCAGCTCATCGCCCTGTCTCGCTTCAATTAATATAACCTTACTGCTGTCTGCAATTTTGATTATCGCCGCTTCTTCGCAGGCATATCCGGACTGGTACAGGCTGACTCCTTCAAAACTGACAGGGTGGTTGACACGCAGTATTGACTTCTTTTGCACCTCGCCGTTTTTTATAAAGCTCAGATAAGAAATGAACTCGGCAGGAGAGCCGTCTTCATAATAACTCACTGCAAATTCGTCACACCTGATTGAAAAGCCAAGCTTGTCTATTCTACCGTCCTTCATGTGTATGGCATTTGAAGACTGTCCCCTGGGTATCTGCATCTGAGCATCTATTCCAGATTTTCCCGCAAGGTAACCGGCAAGGATTACAGGAATGCCCAGGTGAAGCATTATTATGCCTGCACGTCTGAAGGTAATTTTTGATTTAGTCGATACGCCAAGGATATAGACCAGGAGGCACAGACAGAGCATTGATGCGATACTCCCGAGCAGTATCGGGTTGATAGTCACAAACAAAACGAGCAGGCGCCTTATGCTGTGAGAACCTTCCGGTACAAGAGAGAACATAAAAGATACAAAAGTTTCTGCAATCAACAGTACGGCCAGGGACAATATGATAAGAACCACAAGCCTTAAAGATGAAATAAGTCTTGTCAGGGAATTGAAAATACCTTTAATTTTCATAAAATGATTACCATAGACTTTCCCTTTATCATATCAGGCAAAGCGTAATGAGACAACCTCCTGCGATAAATTTTTATAACATTACATCTTGATATTTAGATTCCGGATGTTACTAAATATAAAATATGAAGATATCATATAGACTCTGGATTGAAGAAAATGGAAAGCCTGTATTCGGCAGAGGAGTTCACACCCTGCTTGAACTTGTCGAGAGTACGGGTTCCCTTCATAAGGCCGCAGAAGAACTTAAGATGTCCTACCGGGCAGCATGGGGAAGGATAAGGGAATATGAGAAAAGGCTGGGTATAATTCTTATCGAAAAAGGCAGGCAGGGCAGAACCGGTGCAAAACTTACACCGGACGGTAAAAAGCTGATGGCGAATTTTACAGCCTTGGAGAAACGATTTGACGAATTGATAAACCTGCAGGAATTTAAAGACATGTTTCATTTATCGAAAAAAAGCAAATAGGAATGTTTCAGAAAAGCAGCTCAGTCATAGCACTGGAATCAGTATCCCTCATACCCGAGTTCAAGGAAAAAGTCCTTAAGGTTATTTCGATTTGCAGAGCTCATGGGATTGTGATGCTCCCTTTTTGCGCTATAAGGGATCCATTCGCACAGGCCCGTTTATGGAGACAGTCACGTACAACTGAAGAGATATCGCTAAAGATAACTGACTTGAGAAACAAGGGTGCTGATTTCCTTGCATACTGTCTTGACAGCGTCGGGGCTCAGCACGGGAAACATGCAACAAACGCATTGCCCGGATTATCATGGCATCAGTGGGGCGAAGCCGTCGACTGCATGTGGGTTGTTGACGGCAAAGCCCAGTGGTCTGTTAATAGAAAGGTGGATGGCCTTAACGGTTATAGATATTATGCGGAAATTGCCGCAGGACTAGGTCTTACACCGGGCGGAACCTGGAAAAGATTCAAAGACTGGCCTCATGTGCAGTTAAGGACAGACAGCAGCCCGGCAAAATGCATGAGCATTATCAGGATCGATGCGGAGATGAAAGACCGGTTCGGAAACTGATTTTTTAAGGATAATTATGCTGTTATCAGCCAGAAGCTCAATTCCAGATATTTGAAAAAGGTGATGTAATGCCGAAGATACCTTTACCCGTGGCAGCCAGGCTGCCGCTTTATTATGAATATGTGCTCGACATGGAAAAGACGGAGGCATCCTTCATCTCTTCAAACATGATTGCAGGGCATCTGGGTTATACACCGTCGACAATCCGCCAGGACATGATGTCGATTGGCAGGATCGACAGCTCGTCCAGCGGCTACAGCATATCAAGCCTTAAGGCTGCCCTTGAAGATGTGCTCGGCATATCAAAGGGTGCAAACATGGCGCTTATCGGAATTGGAAGCCTAGGTCTCGCTCTGGCCCACAGCAGGCAGTTCATGGAAAAAAACTTTATCATAAGGGCTCTCTTTGACAAAAAACCGGATATCATCGGTTCGGTAATAGACGGCATCCCTGTCTATCCCATGTATGTAATGTCCGAAGTGATTCAAAGCGAGCGGATCAAGATAGGCATTATCGCTACGACGCCTTCTTCGGCCCAGGAGGTTGCGGATTCCCTTGTCCTCTCAGGCATAAAAGGGATATGGAATTTCACGCACGTGGCACTCAAAGTCCCAAGGCATGTCAGGGTGGAAAACGTAAATGTGCTCCCTTCACTTTTCAAGCTTTCGCTCCTCATGAAAACCGATGAAAAAGATTGAAGTGAATCTGCTAAGGGTTTATAATCCCGGTAATAAAAAATATTTTTCAGGAGGTATTTTAGATGAAAGGAATTTTTGCACTGATAAAGAACCTCATTCTGCTTCCTATAAAACTTGCTCTGTTTGTCATAACCCTTCCACTGAAAATCATAAAGGTTGTTTTCAAGGTATTCGGTTCGGTTTCAAAGCTTATTTTCAAGGTTATAAAGTTCTTTATGAATCCGTTGGTTCTTCTTCTCGGGCTGGGCGGAGCAGCAGCATTTGTTTTCAGCTGCGAGGAAAGACGCAAAAAAGTCCTCGGAATGCTGGGACTTTAGAATATTTTTCGCCGGTGTTACCGGCATACTTGTTTATGAATAAATCACGGCCATTTCTTATTACGGGAATGGCCGTGCATATTTAGGACAACCCCCAGGAAGCAATGCCTATTGACAAGCTTATCTCAGACGGAAACAAAATCATTGATATTGATGAAAATATCCATATAATTCAAGGTCTTAACAGAAGCCGTTCGCCCTATTCCAACTCCTTTCTCATAACGGACGGCATCAACATGCTTCTTGATACGGGCTGCGGGATAAGCATTATCGAGTCTTTGCTTCAAGGCATTAAGATTGACCAGGCGGTCCTTTCGCATTCCCATCCTGACCATACCTCGGGTTCATGGCTTTTAAAGAATTCAGGGGCAGATATTTTCGTGCCGAAGGAAAACGCTGACTCAATCGGAAACACCGATAACCTTGCAAACCGGATGGTGGGAAAAGAGCTGTCAGAAGCATGGAAAACCAGGTACCTGCCTGCAACAGGCTACAGGGACTTCACCTTTGCAGGAACATTTTCAGAAGGCCATGAATTCACAACAGGCAAGGTGCGGCTCACAGCAATCTCCACCCCGGGACATACAAATGACCACTACTGTTTGTGGGAACCTGAAAGAAAGATCATATTCGGTTTCGATATCGACCTGAGCCCGTTCGGACCCTGGTATGGCAACCCTGAAAGTGATATCGGTCTGTTTATAAAATCAATTGAAAGAATAAGGGCTCTGCCTTTTGAGCTTTACCTTTCTTCACATGCAAAACCCGTCAGCAGAAATCATGCACTCAAGCGCCTCGATACTTATGAATCCGTGATCGAATTCAGGGACAGCCTCATCTTTGAACTTATGCCTGAGGGAAAACCTGTCATCCCCTCTGACATCACATGGATTTCCCCCATTTACGGATGCGGCTATAAAAGCAAGATGGATGAAATCCTCTTTTACGGAGAAACGAATATAGTCTCAAAGCATCTCAAGAGGCTTAGCGATACGGGCAGAATAATGTTGCAGGATGAGACCTTCATGAAAAAGGCCTGAACATGCCCGGCTTTTACCTGCATACAGGAAACAGTTTAGACAGGCTCTCGGAAAGGCTGAGCAGTCTCATCAGAGAAAACCTTACGGAAAACCCCTTTGAGCCCGAGACAATTCTCGTGCAGAGCCGCGGCATGCAGAGATGGCTCTCAATGCGCATTGCGGAAAATCTGGGTATATTCTCCAACTGCCGTTTCCCTTTCCCGAATGCGTTCATTCAAGACCTATTCGAGCGCACTCTCGGAGTAAGCCCTGACAGGGAATATTCACCCGGGAGGCTTAAATTCCTGGTCATGGGTGCAATCGAAACCATGATTGAAGACCCGCTTTTTTCATCAATAAAAAAATATATCTACGATGATACCAGCGGCCTTAAACTCGTTCAGCTGTCCTGGCAGATTGCGAATGCATATGATCAGTACATTGTTTTCAGGCCCGAGTTCATTCTCGGCTGGGATAAAGGAAAGCGTTTTTTTGCCGGAGAACCTGAAGAAAAAACCGAAGAATGGCAGGCCTGCATATGGAAAAGTTTAACCTCAGGCCTGGGACCACATTCGGCAAGATTAAGGCAGAAATTCATTTCAGGGCTTTCATCCATTAAGACTGAAAACCTTCCGGGTCGTATAGCTGTTTTCGGAATATCGCATCTGCCCGTTTTCCATCTGGAGATCCTTAGGGCCCTGAGCGCTGCAATCGAAGTTCATGTGTTTGCACTCAATCCCTGCATGCAATTCTGGATGGATATCGAAAATGAAAAAAAGATCATCAGAAAGACCGGCAAAACAGGCCATTCAGCAGAATCGCTCCATCTGGAAACAGGTAATACACTTCTCGCGTCAATGGGCAGGCAGGGCGGCGACTTTCTGGGATATCTTTACGGGATGGACGAGGTCATCCCCGATGAAGACGACCTCTGGGATTTACCCGCGAAAGATACCGTCCTGGGCCTTATAAAGAATGATATCCTCGAACTGAAAAACGGACCGGATTCGGGAAAATACCCGGTGGACCCCGGGGACAGATCGATTGCGATCCATTCATGCCACAGCCCCATGCGTGAGATAGAGGTGCTAAGGGACAACCTGCTCGATATGTTTGAAAGCGATCCTTCTCTGAAGCCGGAGGAGATAGTGGTAATGTCGCCTGATATCAACATATACGCACCATATGTGGAGGCCGTATTCGGAAGCGCCTCAGGCGGCAGGACCTTTATACCCTTCAGCATTTCAGACATGCAGCAGATAGAAAAACCCCTGACAGACGGATTCTTTTCACTACTGGGCCTTTCCGACAAACGTTACAGGGCCTCACAGATGCTTTCCCTTCTTGACGAACCTGTTATCAGGGGGAAATTCGGCATAACCGATGACGAAACAGGCATAATAAGAGAGTGGGCATCCGCTGCCTGCATACGCTGGGGCATTGACGCAGAGAACAGAGAGGCACTCGGCGTCCACTCTACTGATGAAAATACATGGCGCTCTGGTCTCGACAGGCTGCTGCTGGGATACGCCATGCCTGGCAACATGCTTTATAAAGGAAACCTCACGATTGAAGGCATAGAGGGAGAGCGCGCCGAACTGCTCGGGAGATTCCTCACGTTCACGGATAAAGCATTTGAATACGGCATGAAGCTGTCCGGAAGACTCAGACTCGCTGACTGGTCAGTGCTTCTATTGAATATGATCGAAGACATGATCGATACCGGAGATCATGTCCAGGGAGCGCTCAGCCTGAGGGCTGCAGTTTCAAACATGGCGACAGAGAAGGGCTATACCGGACTGCTGGGTATTCAGGCCGTCAAGCACCTTATTAAAAGCGACATAACAGAGCCTGTTATCGGCCGTTTTCTGACCAGGGGCATCACATTCTGTTCACTTCTGCCCATGAGAAGCATCCCCATGAAGGTGGTCTGTCTTATCGGCATGAACGACGACGCCTACCCCAGGCAGAACATAGCTGCCGGGTTTAATCTGATAAACGCAAAACCTAGAAAAGGTGACCGTTCGTTAAGGGATGATGACAGGTATCTTTTCCTCGAATCGATAATATCCGCCCGCCAAAGGCTTTATATAAGCTTTGTGGGACAGGACATCAGAGACAACTCAAAAAGGCCGCCGTCGGTTCTTGTGAGCGAACTGCTTGACTACATCAGGGCCAGCTTCGATATAGCGGGCTTTGACGGCAAAGCTCCCGATGAAATCGACAAGGCCTTTGATGAAAGGTTCATTACCAGGCACAGGCTTCAGGGCTTTTCCCCGAAATATTTCGACGACTCGTCAGAATGCCTTTTCAGCTATTCTCAAACCGACTGTGAGACGGCAAAGGTGCTTATGCGAAATTCCGGAGCCCTGCCGAAACCATTTATCACCTCCCCGATAAATTACAGGCCCGATGATTTCAGAGACCTCACTGTCGGCACGCTGACAGATTTCTTTGACAGTCCGGTGAAATTCTTCCTGAGAAAAAGGCTTGGTATAACTATAAAAAAAGGCATTGAAGAGATCGAGGACAGGGAAGCCATAACGCCAGACGGCCTTACCAGATATCTTATCAGAGAGCAGATCGCAGACTGCATGCTCAAGGATATCGACCCGCTGCCTTTCTTAAAGGCCAGGGGAATACTCCCTCATGCATCATTCGGCCTGGCCCTTCATGATGAGCTCTCAGGTCCGACAAAGGAATTCGTATCAGCTGTCAAAGCACTTACCGGAAAAGGCCCTGCTGAAAGAGCAGACTTTACATTAAGCTCCGGCGATTACACCATAACAGGTAACTTTGAGCTATATGAAGGCAATATAATCTTTTACAGCCCCTCTGAAATTTCCGCAAAACATATGGCGCGTGCATGGCTCATGCATATCCTGTTCAATTTATCCGGAAAGGGAGGCTCTACGATTCTTGCGGGATTCAAAAAAAAGGTCCCTGCAGTAATGAGGTTTGACGCCTTAAGCGATCCGCAGCTTATTCTTGGTAATGTCCTTGAACTCTTCTCATACGGCCAGGGGCGACCGCTTCATTTCTTTCCCGATCTTTCGATGGCCTATGCGAAAAACATACTCGAGAAAGACGAAGACGATGTGATCGGGGGACTCTCAAGAGACTGGGCTGGAAATGATTTTTCCATGGGCGAGAAAGAAAAAGAACCCTATTACCTTATCTATCCGGGCGAAACCCTTCCTTTTGACGATAATTTCAAATGGGCCGCGAGCCTTTTCTTTGACGCACTCATTTCAAACAGCAGGTGGGAAGGATGAATATATTCGACGCTCAGAACATTCCCCTTGAAGGAGTCCACCTCATCGAGGCCAGTGCCGGCACAGGCAAGACATACTCAATAGAAGGGCTTTATGTAAGGCTTGTCGAGAAGGGGCTGAGGCCGGATCAGATACTTGTCGTCACGTTTACCGAGGCGGCGACATCCGAACTGAGGGAAAGGATACGCTCGCGCCTGAGGAAGCGGCAGACCGAGCTCGAAACCGGCGGTGACGCAGAAAAGGCCGACCTTGTGCGCTCCGCAATCCTTGCATTTGACACCTCGGCGATATTCACCATACACGGATTCTGCCGCAGAATGCTCCATGAGATGGCGTTCGAAACGGGCTCAGCCTATTCGCTTGAACTCAACCCGGACCAGTCCGAGGTTGAGCGGGACACAGTCTGGGATTTTTTCAGAATACATGTCTATGGACTGCCGCCTGAATACCTTGATCATGCAAAGCCCGATCCTGAAAAGTTTCTGAAAACCGCCCGCCTCGCAGGTTTCGGCACCTTCGTCGTCCCGGATATCGGCAGGCCCGATATCGAAACCGCCATTAACAGTTTAAGGAATGACTTCACCATGCTTTCGAATGCATGGAAAAAGGAAAGGGGCACGGTTATCGACATACTTGAATCATCCCCCTGCCTTAACAAAAGCTCATACAGAAAACCAACCATAGCAAATGCAACAAGAGACATGGATAAGTTTACCAATGACGGATTCACCACCCGTATTTTTGATAGGTTCAGATATTTCAGACATTCTAACATGGTGGAGAAATCCAAGTCCCCTATCACCTCCCCGCTTCATCCTTTCTTTGAACTCTGCGATATATATGCACAAACGAAGGACAGGCTTGATAATGCATTCGGCCTGATGACGATATGGCTCAAAAAATGCTTTATTGAATTCTTCCGGCAGAATATGACCCAGACAAAAGAAAGGCTCGGGATAATGCATTTCGACGACCTTCTGATAAGGATGAGGCAGGCCATCAAAACCGACGGCCCCGGCATCAGAAAAGCGGTCAGGGAGAAGTTCAGTGCGGCGCTCATTGACGAATTCCAGGACACTGACCCCATCCAGTGGGATATATTCAGTTCGATCTTTCCCGAAGGCCCGATGTACCTGATAGGCGACCCGAAGCAGGCCATATATTCCTTCAGGGGTGCAGACATATTCACCTATCTCAAAGCCAAGGACAGTATCCCTGAAAAAAACCGACACAGGCTTGAAAAAAACCGCAGGTCAATCAAAGGCCTGGTCCTGGCAGTCAACAGGCTGTTTGAAAGAAGCCCGTTCGGCCATCCCGGAATTCCTTATGAAAAGGTCGATACCTCGGATAAGGAGGCTCAAACAAATCTTATAGGGGAACCGTTCAGAATATGGGTCATGAAAAGCGCACCCGACCAACAGATCAACAAAACTGATGCAACATATAGAGCGGTTTCGGCTGTCGCAGAGGAGGCTTCCCGGCTCATAAGCTCTGGTAAAGTGAAGGCCTTCCAGATAGCGGTTCTTACAAGGAAGTGGCGGCAGGCTAATCTTGTCAGGGATACGCTTAACAGGATAGGCCTTAAATGCGTTATCACAAGCGATGAAAAGGTTTTTTCGAGCGAGGAGGCCCTTTTAATGAAGATACTCCTTGATGCAACAGCCGAACCTGCAAGAGAAGACCTGATAAAGGGGTGCCTCGCAACACCCCTTGTTGGAATGAGCGCGGAGGAACTTTCAGGCCTCGACGACTGCACTCAAATCTGGGACGGCATTATTTCAGAGTTCGCAGGATACCATGAGATGTGGCGAGACCACGGTTTCATGCGCATGTTCAGAGAATTTTACAACAACCGCGCAAAATTGAACCTGGCACTGCTTCCCGGAGCCGAACGCAGACTCACCAACATGCAGCATATAGCCGAACTTCTGCACAACGCCGAGGCCTCTGGGAGGATGGGCATAGATTCTCTTCTCAGCTGGTTCAATGAAAATGCAGGTCACGAGACTGGAATGGATGAATCGGAGTTAAGGCTCGAAAGCGATGAGGATGCAATAAAGATCATGACGGTCCACAAGAGCAAGGGCCTTCAGTTCCCGGTTGTATTCGTGCCCTTTGCGTGGGACGAGTCTGACAATAAGAGTGTCGTATTCAATGACGGGGAAAAGCGTGTCCTCGACCTGGGGTCTGAGGATTATGATGAAAACGATCTCAAATGCATGGAAGAGTCCCGCCAGGAAGACATGCGCCTTTTATATGTTGCGCTCACGAGGGCGACTGACAGGTGCTATCTCATAACGGGCGATATCAAAAACAGCGATAACTCAGCGCTTTTCGGGCTTTTTAAAAATGAGGACATCTCTTCATACTCTTCCGAAGACATCAGGGTTGAGACAATGCCGGAGCTGTCAACCGATAAAGCAGCGGAAACGGCGGCAAACCTGCCCTTATTGGCATCAAGAATATTTAGAACAGATATCGATACCGGCTTTGCGGTCATGAGCTATACCTCCCTCACTCATGGTTCTTATTCCGACGGCCGGGATATCGATGCCTCCACCGACCGCCGCGAAAACGAGACCGCCCTTTCAGTCATATCGGCCATGCCCAGGGGTGCCGCCACAGGGAACCTGCTCCACGAAGTAATGGAGATGACAGACTTTCAATCTCCGGATACCGGCCTTATTGAGGAAATCATCAGTAAACACGGTTTTGAGGCCAGGTGGCTGGATGCAGTAAAAAATATGGTTGAAAATGTCCTGTCCGTTGAAATCGAATCAGGCTGCAAGTTACGCGATGTAACATGGGACAGAAGGCTTTCGGAGCTTGAATTCATGCTCCCGGTGAACGAACTTGATGGCAGCAGACTCAAATCCGTTCTCGGTACGCCAGGCATTGACAACGATCTGGCAGTCGTACTTGAAAGGCTTGACATAAAAAAAACCTCTCGGGGGTTTCTGAGGGGTTTCATCGACCTTGTACTTGAAGCGGGCGGTAAATATTACCTTATTGACTGGAAGTCCAACTACCTGGGCCCTGAGCCTGTTGACTATTGCGAAGCCTCGATGAAGAGAGAGATGATCGGCGAATTCTACGTGCTTCAATACCACATCTACACTCTGGCACTTCACAGGTTTCTTGCTTCACACGTTAAAGGCTACAGCTATGATAAGCACTTCGGGGGAGTACTGTACCTTTTCTTAAGAGGAATAGACGGCACGGCCCGAAACGGCATATACCGCGCCAGGCCCGATATCAGAACCGTCAATGCCCTTGCCTGCGGGCTTTTAGGGGAGAAGGAAAATGCCTGATAAACCTTTTTCTCAAATTGATCTGCATCTTGCAGGTCTCATCAGAAGGCTTTCGGGAAGCGCTTCCGCACAGATGGCGGCGGCGCTGGCCGCCAGGGCCATAGGAGAACGGAATATTTGCGCCGATCTTAAGGATTTTGCAGGCAGAGAATTTGAAGGCATAGGCGTCGCACCCGATATCAGGACCTGGGAAAAGGAGCTTATGGCTTCTGGCGTCGTAAGCCAGGGTAATGATATCGCCCCTCTCGTTATCGATAACGCGGGCAGGCTTTACCTGATGCGCTATTTTCTGTACGAAAGGAGGCTTGCGGAAAAGATACTCTCGCTCGCATCGCAGCCAGTAAGCTTCGATGCGGACAGGCTCAGAGAAAGTCTTGAGAGGCTCTTCCCCCGGAATGAAGACGAGGTGGACTGGCAGAAGGTCGCCTCGATCGCTGCGGCCACAAAGGGCTTTTCCGTGATCACAGGCGGCCCCGGAACAGGCAAGACCACGACCGTGGCAAGGATACTCTGCATCATCCTCGAACAGGACCCGTCCCTTGAAATCGCCCTTGCCGCGCCAACAGGAAAGGCGGCCAAAAGGCTGGGCGAGGCTGTGGCTCACGCTCTGGGCGTGCTCGACTGCGAAGACGGGATAAAGAAGGCCATACCCCCGGATGCCCTGACCATACACCGTCTTATAGGCCTGGGCAGCGACCCGGCAAGGACGGTATACAACGAGAAGAGGCCCCTTTCCGCAGACGTCATAGTCATCGACGAGGCCTCAATGGTGTCTCTGCCGCTCATGTCAAGGCTCGTCTCGGCCATGAAAAAAGGCGCGCGCCTTATCCTCCTGGGCGACAAAGACCAGCTGTCCTCTGTGGAGGCAGGCTTCGTGCTGGGTGACATATGCGACAGCGGGGGCAGACACGAATATTCAAAGGAATTCTCCGCGCTCGTTAAAGGCCTTTGCGGCTTCAGTCTTCCGCACGGCGAGAACTCCTTTCAGGATTCGATAGTCGAGCTCAGGAAAAACTACCGCTTCTCCTCGACTTCCGGCATTGACCTCATAAGCGCATGCGTGAGAGAGGGCCGTTTCGTTTCCGGAATAACTGGACAGACTGAAGACGTGATCATCAGACCCGCGCCGGACAAATCCGGGATAAGGCGGGCACTGGCGGAAACCGTTATAGAGCGTTTCTCTCCTTATATAAAGGCGGGTTCAATAGCAGAAAAGCTTACGCTCTTCAACTCGTTCAGGATACTATGCGGCCTGAGGGAAGGCCCCTACGGCGTATCGGGCATAAACGCCGCCGTCCAGGGCATACTCGCCTCTGCCGGACTCATCTCTCCCCGCGGCAGATATTACGACATGATGCCGGTCATGATAACGAAGAACGACTATACATTGAGGCTATTCAACGGAGACATCGGCATAGTTGCGAAAAGGCCTGACGGCGTGCTTGAAGCATGGTTTTCCCAGACATCAGGCAATGCGCAGACGATGAGGAATATCCCGGTAACGAGGCTCCCCGAAAACGAACCTGTTTTCGCCATGACAGTCCACAAGTCCCAGGGCTCGGAATTCGAGCATGTGCTCCTCATCCTTCCTGATGAAGACGCCCCGGTGCTCACGAGGGAACTCGTATACACGGGTATCACGCGCGCAAGGAAAAGCCTTACGGTCTGGGCGAACCCAGGCGTCCTCGAAACGGCATCCTCAAGATCAGCCTCGATCTCCAGCGGATTGAGGGACATGTTGTGGAAAGGAAATGTGATATGAAGAAAAGAGATATGACGCCGGTTCATCCCAGTGAGATATTGGTTGAGGATTTTTTAAAGCCGCTTGGGATAACCCCGTACAGGCTTGCCAAATCGATCGGCGTATTGCAAAGGCGCATAGGAGAAATCGCCTCCGGCAAAAGGGCGATAAAAGCCGATACGGCTCTAAGGCTCGCAAAGTTCTTCGGAACGGACGCTCAGAGCTGGATGAATCTTCAGACACAATATGACCTGATTGTATCAGGTAAAAAGATCGAGGCAAGCCTTAAGGAAATACAACGGATGGCAGCTTAAATGAGGTCCCTTTAATAAATTTTTTATCAAGAATATATGTCTGATACCATTGATTTTCATGTCGGCTCTTTAAATTCCGTCCAAGGGGGGAAGGTACTCCGCGACAGCCTTCCGAATGCCGCCGCACAAGATCGGATATTCCTTTTCGCCAAAGCGATCAAGAAGACCGAATAACTTCTCTCGGGTCACGAAGGGTTGTCGGCATTTTATCAAGCTGAGGAGTTCAAGATAGACTCGGACTCCGTGCCAGACGATCTGTGAATCGTCACCGTAGAAATCACCTTCATCGGCCTCTCCTGGATATGTATTAGCAAAGAATGAATCAATATTGGTGATGTCACGGTCCGCTCGTGGTTGCCATATATCCATATGGCTGAACATCTGCACTTCCGAAGTGTCGAACCATTCCAACTCTGGGAAGCCCTCCAAATAGCGCTCCGAATAATTGATGGCATTACGATTGGC
>CAYNVT010000085.1:0-11904 GCA_964400685.1 uncultured Bacteriovoracaceae bacterium
ATCAAGAGCCAGGCCGCACGCACATGCAGCAAGGGCGTTCTGAACATTGTGCAGGCCGGGCAGGCCGACCTTGATCTTCAATTTTTTGTCTTTCAACGCCGCCGTAAAAATCGTACCCGTGAGATCCTTTCCGTGAACCTCGCAAAGGAAAACATCAGCAGGCTCTTTCAAAGAAAAGGTGATCTTATCGAGGCTATCTGGAATGACCACATTTTTTGTATATTCACTGTTCGGGTCATATACAGCAGTTCCTGACGTATATTCGAAGATGCTCTGTTTTTCACTGATAATGCCTTCCATGCTTCCAAGGCCTTTAAGGTGTGCCGGTACAATGCCCGTAAGCACTGATACATCCGGCATCGTCATACCGGCAAGCCTTCTGATCTCTCCGGGTGAGTTTGTTCCCATTTCTATGACGGCAAAATCGTGTTCGTCCTTCAGGTCCAGGAGTCTCATCGGCACGCCTATGAGGTTGTTGTAGTTTTTCTGTGTTTTAAGGACGTTTCCCGTTAGCGTTAATATTGATGCAATCATCTCCTTGACTGTGGTCTTACCTGCAGAACCTGTTATGCCAATAATCTTTGCATCGTATGAGCGTCTGTTGTGTGCGGCAAGATCACCAAGTGCAATAAGCGTGTCTTCAACCTGAATAAGATTCAAGCCCTTTGTATCAGGTTTGAACTCGACGACAGCCGCTGCCGCACCCCTGTCAAAGGCCTGATCGACATAGTCGTGTCCGTCGAAATTATCACCCTTAAGTGCGACAAAGAGCTCGCCCTTTGTCACCAGCCTCGAGTCGGTCGATATCCCCGCAAAGGGAGTTTCAGGATTGCCTTCTAAAAGGGTGCCGCCAGTTATACTGGCGGCTTCAATCAATCTGCCCCTCACGACATAACCTCCAGGACCGCTCTCCTTGCCATTGCACGGTCGTCAAACGGGTGCTTCTCAGTCCCGATTATCTGATAGTCTTCATGGCCTTTGCCGGCAATGATGAGCAGGTCCTCAGCCTCCATAAGTCCCACACCAAGCTTGATAGCCGTTGCCCTGTCGGGTTCTATAATCGGATTATAGCCGGGAGAAAAACCGGCAAGTATTTCCTTGATAATCGCATTCGGGTTTTCCGTTCTCGGATTATCGGAAGTAACTATCACGGTATCGGAATATTTTTCCGCAATGGCCGCCATCAAAGGCCTCTTGGCCCTGTCGCGGTCTCCTCCGCAGCCGAATACGGTATAGACTCTGCCGTGAGAAAGCGTTTTTGCAGCATCAAGCGCATTTTCCAGCGCTTCCGGCTTATGCGCATAATCGACCAGAATCCTGAGCCCCCTGCTGTTCGGCACAGGTTCCATCCTCCCCGGTACAAACCTGAGATTCGCAACACCTTCGATAATCGCTACCGTATCAATCCCGAGGCTTATGGCAGCTCCTGTCGCAGCCATGATATTATAGACCTGGAAGCGCCCGAGGAGGTTGCTCGCGAGTTCAAATCTCCCTCTCGGGGTCTCAAGGTTGATTATCATCGAACCTTCGTCAGTTCTTACTGAATTGGGTCTTATATCCGCATTCTTTGAATTGCCGAAAGTTATTGCCTTCTGGATCTCGATCTTAAGGTTTTTACCCGCCGAATCATCTATATTTATGACAGCGCTGCCCCTGAGGTAGTCGGTGAAAAGCTTTTTTTTGGCATTAAAATAGTCATGCATGTTTTTATGATAGTCAAGATGCTCATGGGAAAGGTTCATGAAAACGCCTGCATCGAACATAAGCCCGTCAACCCGTCCCTGGTCAAGGGCATGGGAGCTTACTTCCATTATGCATATATCCACGTCTTTTCTGACCATGCTATCGAGCATGCCGAACAGTTCGACCGAACCGGGAGTGGTTACATTCGCAGGAATTATTTCTCCGCCGTATCTTATTTCTATGGTCCCGATCAGGCCCGGATTCTTCCAGGCGGCCCTCGCAATGGATTCGAGCAGGTATGCAGTCGTTGTCTTACCGCTGGTGCCGGTTATGCCGGCAAGCGTCATTTTCCCTGCCGAAGGGAACAGGGCCGGAAGTATTATCTTGAGTGTCTCTCTTGTATCAGGCACTTCGATGACAGGTATTCCTATCCGTGAGCAGTTGGAACCTGAATTGCACACAATCAGTCCGGCCCCGTTTTTTCTGGCTGTCCTGATAAAATTATGGCCGTCGGTAACCGTACCCTTAAGCGCTATGAATGCATCTCCTTTTTTGATTTTCCTTGTATCGTCGGTTATGCCTGAAATCTCGACGTCAGACCCTTTCAGTGCTGCGCCCGGAATCATGCCTGCAAGAGCCGTTGCCTTCACCCCTGTCCCCCTTCCTTTGCCAGTGTTATTATAGGCCGCATATCCATGATATTCGTACACTGCATGGCGATATTCTTGAAAACCGGGCACGTAACTATACTGGCATAATAATATGGATGAGGTTCGTCTATGCAGACCAGCATTGTCATCACAGGCTTTCCTGATGAATCCATTATCCCGCCGATAAATGAAGAAACGTGAGCTCCTGCCGAATAGCTTCTAGTAAGGGGATCAACCTTCTGGGCGGTCCCGGTTTTGCCGAATACGGTATAGTTGTTCATGCCTGCAGCCTCACCAGTGCCGCCTTTCAACACCACTGTTTTCATAATGTCAACGATTTCTTCGGATGTCTTTTCGGACATGACCTTCCTCAGTATTGTCGGTTGATATTTGGAGGCCCTGCCCGTAGGATCCGATATATAGTCGATGAAATGAGGCCTTATGATGACGCCTCCGTTTACAAGGGAATTAAAAGCGGTGATAAGCTGTATGCCTGTTACGGCAAATCCCTGTCCGAAAGACATCGTCGCCTTGTCTATCATGCGCCAGCCTTTCGGGTTCCTGATAAGGCCAGCAGGTTCGCCGGGAAAGTCAATTCCTGTTGGAAAACCAAATCCAAAAGTCTTTAAGCAGTTATAAAGCCTTGTTGCGTCTAAAGGGCTGAACAGTTTTACCATGCCTATATTGCTGCTGTGCTTGACAACCTCTCTTACGGTAAGCCAGCCTCTTCCTTCATGGTCGTTTATTGTTGAATGATGAAATTTATATGCCCCGTTCTCGCAGAAAACGCTTTGGGATGCATTGAGATAATCTGTATCGAGTCCCCATGCGACCCATATGGGTTTTACAACCGAGCCCGGCTCAAAGATGTCTGAAATAGCCCTGTTGTGGTGGCCTGAAAGATTTCTGTATGAACCGATGTTAGGATCAAATCCGGGGTAGGAGGCCATTGAATAAATCTCTCCGGTATGGGGATTCGTTATTATGACAAACCCGCCCTTTGCCTTGTTGGTCTCAACCGCATCCTTGATGAATGAAAATGAGATGTACTGCAGCCTTTTATCGATTGTAAGACCAAGACTGTTTCCATCCTTGCTGTCATTTACATCAGGTTTTACTCCCTGGGCGCATATTATGCGTCCGAACCCGTCCTTCTCGACTTCAATCTGTTTCGGTGCTCCCTTCAAAATATGGTCATACTGAAGCTCAAGCCCCTCCAGGCCGTTTCCGTCAATACCGACAAATCCGAGAATGTTCGAAAGCGTTTCACTTTCAGGATAAAACCGCTTCTTCTCGTTGAAAAAACCTATCCCCTTTATTTTGAGCGCTTCAACCGCCTTTATCTCATCAGGCGTTGCCTGGCGCTTTATCCAGGCGAAATATTTGCCTTCTCTCAGGCGTTTTCTGATTAAAGACCTGTCCGTGTTAAGGGCCCTGGCAAGCTTTATTGCAGCATCATTATGGTCTTTTATAAGCCTCGGGTTTGCCGCAACCGATTTGACATCCAGACTGATTGCAAGGGGATGTCCTCTTCTGTCATATATGATTCCCCTGTTGGGGCTCAGTTTTACGCTGTGTTCAAACTTTCTGTATGCACGCGATATAACGTCATCTGCTTTCAAAACCTGGAGGTGAAATGCCTTTGCGCACAGGACAACCATCAGGAAAGCGAATACCAATAATATAACGTTTACTCTTTTTTCCATAGATGTACCACCTGCCCGGGTGTCGGGGGCGTCATGCCCAGATTATTGATGGCGATTGATTCCAGCCTGTCGGTTCTTTTAAGTGTTGATATCTCCAGTCTTAGCGCTTTGTTTTCGTTGGCAAACTCCTCCTTGATCCCCTGTTCCTTGGAAATCTGGTATCCGAGGTCCATGGCAAACGTCCTTGTCCAGACATGAAACATCGCCCAGAAACTGAAAGATGAAATAAAGACAATGCCGGCAATTAGCATCGTCTTTCTGCTGATTCTGTTCATCCCCTCCTCCTGGCCGCCCTGAGTTTGGCGCTCCTTGCCCTGGGATTGACCTCAATCTCCGCAGGTGAAGGAAGAACAGGTTTTTTCGTTATCCTTTCCATCATCGGATTACCCGATTCGACAGGAACAGGTATCCCCCTTGCAGAAACATCCGGGACAGGTCCTGTGAAAAAACGCTTTACAACCCTGTCTTCGAGCGAATGAAATGAGATTATGGCCATTACGCCGCCCGGTTCGAGCAAAGATGCCGCTTTTGGAAGAAACGTCTTAAGGTTCTCCAGCTCCCGGTTCACCTCTATCCTGATAGCCTGAAACGTCCTTGTCGCCGGATGGATATTTGCAGGCCAGAACTTTCTGGGAATCGCCTCAGAGATTAGACCGGCAAGTTCCGTGGTGGTCTGAACAGGCCTGTTGGCTGCGATTTTTCCGGCAATTCTCCTTGAAAACCTTTCTTCGCCATACTCCCAGATGACCCTGGCAAGCTCGTCTTCATCATACCCGTTGACCACGTCATAGGCAGACAATTCTGCATCTGATTCAAATCTCATATCGAGCGGGGCATCCTTAGAGAATGAAAAACCCTTTTGAGGCATATCAAGCTGAAACGAGGAAACACCCAGATCAAGAACTATACCCGAAAGGCTGTCCCATCCGAGAGATGCGCAAACCGTGTCGATCGATGTGTAATTGCCTTTGAAGAAATGCGCCCTTTCGCCGAACGGTTTGAATTCTTCTGAAAGTCTC
The DNA here is from genome assembly GCA_964400685.1 of uncultured Bacteriovoracaceae bacterium. Taxonomy (GTDB): domain Bacteria; phylum Desulfobacterota; class Desulfomonilia; order UBA1062; family UBA1062; genus DATCTV01. The sequence goes on from CAYNVT010000085.1 coordinate 5,059, forward strand.
GTTACCGCTTCGTTGTCAAGATCGGTTCCGGCCAGCATCCCCGAAGGCGCGCTCTCCTCGAGAATGGCTCTCGCATGGCCTCCGCCACCGAGCGTGCCATCGAAATACTTGCCGCCATCCCTTGGAGCTATCACCTGAACGACCTCCTTAAGGAGTACCGTTACATGCCGCATCAGTCTAAAGCCCGAGCTTCGCGAGCTCTTCGCGAAGGTCTCCCGAACTCGCCAGCGCTTCTTTCATAATCTTTTCATAAGTTTCGTGATTCCAGATTTCGAAGCGGTCGGTTATTCCGACAAACAGGCATTTATTCTTAAGGCCCGCATATTCTCGCAGGCTCGCATGAACAAGTATCCGGCCCTGGGCATCTATCGTGCATTCATCGGCCGATCCGATTACATGCCTTTTGTAGAATATGCCTGCAGGTTTGTAACTTGACAGGTGGGAGGCTTTTTCCTCCACCTTTTCCCATTCATCCGGAGAATACGCAACGAGACAGGATTCTATCCCCTTCGTGATAACAAGCTTATCGGTACCGCAAACATCCAGCTCATCCCTGAAACGGGATGGAATGCTTAACCTTCCCTTGTCATTAATAGAGTTTACAAAGTGCCCTTTAAACATGTAAACCTCTTATGCCACTTTTTGGCACTATTTTGCCTATATTACAATCATTATTATCGGTCAATAATAATATAATACTTTAACACTATTTTTGTTGCATTTTTTCATGTATTTATATGATGTTTTTAAAATGTCAAAAAGTGTCATGAATTAGCGATAAGGTTTGTACTTGAACAAATTATTCTTTAAAATATATATGAAGGCTGAGAAGTTGAACAAACTACCTTAAATAAAGTTTTAACGGGAGGTACACATGTTAATGCTGGCTGCTACGGCGTTAGCTGCTCCGGGCCAGTTCAGGGGCGATATTGGGGCCATGATCATCGATTCTGACCCCATAGTAAAGATTGTGCTTTTGTGTCTTCTGATATTTTCAGTAATTTCATGGGCGATCATCATCCAGAAATGGATAGTATTCAAAAAGGCGAGAAAGAGCGGAGAAATCGTCCTTAATGCATTGGCGCTCGGAGGTACACAATCTAAAATATCCGAAAAAATCAGGCAGGCGGGCGATTCCCCTGTCACAAGGCTTTACAGCGCAGCCCAGCTTGAGTTTGACAGGATATCCGGTTCCGGCACATCCATATCACCCGCACTGCTGGAAAATATCGAGGGCAGGATAAAAGGCAACTCCGCCAATGAATCGATGTCGCTGAACAGGGGGCTCGGATTTCTGGCCAGCATCAGCAATGCCTCTCCTTTTATCGGACTGTTCGGTACGGTATGGGGGATAATGGATTCGTTCAGGGAAATCGGCCTGATGGGTTCGGCAAATCTGGCGACAGTTGCGCCCGGAATATCGGAAGCGCTTGTGGCAACTGCGGCAGGCCTGTTCGTGGCAATACCTGCAGTCCTGTTCTATAACTATTTCACCGGGGTCATGGACCAGATATACCGGCAGATGGATCAGTTCCTGATTGAATACATGAACTGGAGCAGGAGGGGCCTGTATGGAGACAGGAAACAATAGAGGCAAGATCGTTTCGGGCATAAACGTCACACCCCTGGTTGACGTAATGCTGGTGCTTCTCATAATCTTCATGGTTTCCGCGCCCATGATGAAGGAAGGTATGAACGTGAACCTTCCAGAGGTTGAATCAAAGGCGCTTCCCGGCCAGTCCCAGGATATAATCGTAACCATCAGTCAGGACAGGAAGATCGACATCAACGGATCTCAAGTGGAGATAGCAAGACTGACGCCTCTGCTTGAACAGATAGTGCAGCAGCGGGGGGTTGAAAACGTATTCCTCCAGGCCGACAAGGGCGTGCCGTACGGATATGTCGTTGAAGTCATGGCCCTTATCAGGGGCTCGGGTCTTACGAAGCTGGGGCTTGTTACTCAACCTCCGATAAACAGGTAAGGATGAGACGATTTCATGTCTTTCTGGCAATATCCCTTCTGCTGCACATAGGGCTTTTTGCAGCAGTGCTGATGCCTGATTTTTCCTCAAGGCCAAAGACAGCCCCGGTTGTGTACGAGGTCGATATTGTGCCCGGAGTACCCGGCGCCTCTGTTTCCGGAGGCACATACAGGAATTTCTCCATGCCTTCGTCAGCACCGAAGATTAAAAATTTCGGAGAAATTTCCAGAGACGTCCCTGTCAATGACGGCCCGTCCAGACTGCCGAGTCCTGATCTGGATTCAAAACCGTTACGGTCTTCGGTTTCCGAGCAGCCGGGTCAGCTGGACCGTCGTGGAGACAGTGATTCTTCGGGCGGCAGCGCATATGGAGAGGTTGCAAGGAAAGATGCATGGATCGGAATTGTAATGGCAAGATTCAAAAACGTATGGCAGATACCGGAAGGCGTGCCTATAAGACCCGATCTGCAGGCGACATACACCATCAGGATTTCCGCATCAGGCGATATAATCAGCAGGAAGATTCTGGTCTCTTCCGGGAACAGGCCTTATGACCGTTCGGTGGAAATCGCATTGAGCAGGATCAAGCTTCCACCCCCTCCGGGCGGCAGATATGAATGGACACTCTCGTTTGTCCCGCCTTATAGTAATTAAGGAGATTAAATGAAACATCACAGCATGACCGGTTTATCAGTAATCATATTGGCCCTTCTCATATTCAACACTGCCCTTGCTCAGGATGATGAAATCATCGTGATTCAGGCAGGCGGCGTAAATAAAGTGAAGGTGGCCATGCCCTTGTTTTCCGGCCCCCCCGATCTGACAGGTCCTGCATGGGCGATACTGAAAAAAGACCTGGAAATAGCACAGGTATATGACGTTCTCGACCCAAAAACCTATCCGTCACAGGCATCCATCTCTTCAATATCCCAGGCAAAGCTTTCCGACTTCAGCCTCATCGGCGCAGATTTCATCATTACGGGCTCGCTTACACCTGCCGGAGACAAATCGGTTAATCTGAAGCTTGAGGCAGCTGATATAACGGGAAAGATCGTGACATCAATTGATTATAAGCCCTTCAAGGATGCCGTCTATCTGAGCATCAATAATTTCGTGGATTCATTTCTGAAAGATTCTCTGGGTCTTTCTCCCATGTTCAATTCGAAGATTGTCTCAGTCATGCAGACGGGTTCAAGCCGGACGCTGTATACATGCAGGCCGGACGGAACCGGCGGTTTTCCGCTTTTAAAGTCAAAACCCGGCGATATCGTATTGAGCCCCGCTTTTTCTCCTGATGGAAACAGGATAGCATTCGTATCCTATGCAAAGAGAAATCCGGACTTGTGGCTTATAAACTTTTCTCAGGGCAACGCTACCCTTCTTTCAGCCAGCAGGGGACTAAACACGGCGCCGGCCTTCCATCCATCAGGATTGAAACTGGCGCTTACCATGTCAAAAGATGGAAATCAGTCCATATACATGATGAACCTCGGCACAAAGGCGGTGTCGCGTTTAGTGAGTTCAGTGGGTATCGACACCTCGGCCAGTTTTTCCCCGGACGGCGGCAGGATGGTCTTCTGTTCGGACAGGGGCGGATCTCCCCAGCTCTATATAAAAGACCTATCTTCCGGAAAAGAGACAAGGATAACCTTTCAGGGGAAAAAGAATACCGAACCCAGATTTTCGCCCAAAGGCGATCTGATCGCTTTCACATATGTCGATGGCGGGGCGTTTCATGTTGCCACGATAAGGCCTGACGGTTCCGACTTGAGAGTTTTCGGAGGTACCGAATTTGAAGATTTTTCCCCCGCATTCTCGCCCGACGGCAGGCTCATAGTATTTGCCGCCGGCGACGGCAACCTGTATATCTCCGACTTGAACGGCAGCAAACCCGTCCGCGTCACGAGTTCGGGAGGGAAATTCAGCCAGCCGGCATGGAGCCCTATCCTGAAGTGAGAGTAAAAATGCCGGCAATATGGATTTATTTTGATCCGGCTGCCAAATAATTACTTTTTTTATAGATACACCTATTCTCAAAGCTGTGATAAAATTTTAGTTGTTAAGAATTCGCTTGCAAGGAGAATTTGATGACCCGACAGAAAAAAGCCTTTATCCTGTTTTTCGTTCTTGCAATGATTCTTCTCTGCTCATGCGCAAAGAAAAAAATTGAACAGACCTATGGCCCTGCCAATCAGAATCAGTTTCAGAACAGCGCCTCACAGAGTGATTCGTCATCTCCGGAGATGCTCCCCCAGTCTATTGAGATGTCTCCTTCGCAGTCTTCAGGGTTGGCCGGTACCATTCCTATAACAGAGAGCCTGAAAAAATTCACAGATGAAGACATATATTTTGATTTTGACAAGTTCACCATTTCCGAGGAAGGCAAGAATATATTGACTTCAAAGGCTGATTTTTTAAAATCCCGTCCGGCGCTTAAGGTCATTATCGAAGGCCATTGCGATGATCGAGGAACTACAGAGTACAATCTGGCGCTCGGAGAAAAGAGGGCTGAAGAAGTAAAGAAATACCTTGTTAACCTGGGTATTGACGGAAACAGACTTTCAGTTATCAGCTACGGCAAGGAAAAACCTGCGGCTTCAGGCCAGAATGAAGCCGCATGGGCAAAAAACAGGAGGGCACACCTTGATGCATTTGAAAAATAAGACTCTATCGGTATTGGGCATACTTCTATTTTCGGTTGCGGTATTGATGCTCGTTGGCTGTGCATCACAGCGCGATTTTACCAACCTCAAAACCGAACTTGATGCGGTAAAGGTCAGCAACGATAAACTGGTTAAGGATCTGGGGACCATAAGCAGCGACAAGACCCAGGCTCTAAAAAACCAGGCCGCCATACAGGCGCAGTTCAATGATCTTCAGACCCAGATCAGGGAGATACAGGGAAGAATCGAAGAGCTGTCCGCAACACCTAAAACCGATATAACAATGATCAACGCTCTCGAGGCAAGGGTCAAGGTTCTTGAAGATTCGATAAAGGGTCAAGCCGTTTCGGCTTCGGCCAGATCGCAGTATAATATGGCAATAGACAAATTCAATGCCGGCAAATTCCTGGATGCACTCAAGGCATTCGATGCTTATATTGCAAGCAATCCGAATGGCGATCTGGTAGACAACGCCAATTTCTGGGCAGGGGAATGCCTTTTTGCGGAAGGTAATTTCGAAGCCGCCATGGACAGGTACGATGTGGTGCTGAAGAATTATCCCAAAAGTCCGAAGGTGCCGGACTGCCTTTACAAGGAAGGCCTGGCGCTCATCGAGCTTGGAGATGCCGAGGCAGGACGCCTGTCACTCAAAAAAGTAATAAATAACTATCCTGACAGCGAAGCCGCAAAAAAAGCAAAGGTTAAAATGGGTGAAAAGGCCTCTGCCAAACCCAAAAAGTATAAATAGCTGTAAGACTGAAAATATCTGACAGATACGAAAGGCCGGGTATTGCCGGCCTTAATTCGACAGGCAGCCACCTGTCTTCATTTTAAAAGGGGTTCTTATGCAGATAAAGAAAATACCTTACTGGGTAATGCCGGCCCTTCCGGAAATGCTCAAACCTGTCAAAGAACTGGCCATGAATCTGTGGTTTTCCTGGAACCAGCAGGGGCTGAGACTTTTCAGACACATGGACAGAGATCTCTGGGAAAAAATCGCGCACAATCCTGTCAACATGATATCCAAGATATCCCAATCGAGGATAATGGACCTCCTTGAGGACGAAGGCTTCCTGTCCCAGATGGAAAAGACTTACGAATCCTTTACCGACTACATGTCTGAAAAAGGTGTTTATTCATTCCTGATTTCACAACCCATCGATTTTAAAATCGGCTACTTCTCGATGGAATACGGAATCACTGAAAGTCTGCCTATATATTCAGGCGGCCTGGGCATACTCGCAGGCGATCACCTTAAAAGCGCAAGCGATCTGAGGCTGCCTCTGGTCGCTGTCGGTCTCATGTACAAGCACGGATACTTCACACAGCAGCTGAATGTTGACGGCTGGCAGCAGGAAAAGGATACGGACAATGATTTTTATCACATGGCGCTCTCGCTTGAGAAGGACAGCCAGGGTAACCCCCTCAGGATACCTCTCAGGATGGGCGACCATGAAATTAAACTCCAGATATGGCGCTGCAATGTGGGTAGGATTTCGCTTTATCTGCTTGACACGAACATTTCGGAAAACAGCGAGGACGACAGGCAGCTCACTGCCAACCTCTATGGCGGCAACGAGGAGTACAGGCTCAAGCAGGAAATCATCCTGGGAATAGGCGGTATAAGGGCGCTTAAAGCCCTCGGCATAGATCCTATGGTCTATCATATGAATGAAGGCCACAGCTTCCTCGTCGGTCTTGAAAGAATAAGGAATTACATGCTTAAAATGGGCCTTGATTTCCGCACGGCATTCGCCCTTGTAAGGTCTTCCATGGTCTTCACCACGCATACGCCGGTACCGGCTGGCAATGATGTCTTCAACGCAAACCTTGTCGAGAGATATCTGAAGCCGTATGTGGATGAAGTTGGCATATCGTGGAACAGCTTCATGAAGATGGGAAGACAGAACACGAATGACAGTTCTGAGCCCTTCGGCGCAACCGTTTTCGCTCTCAAGACCTCCGAATTCAGGAACGGGGTAAGCAAACTTCATGCTGTTGTTTCCAGGAACATGTGGAAAGACATCTGGCCCCATGTGGCGTCTGACGAGGTCCCCATTTCATCCATCACGAACGGCATTCATATCCCCTCATGGATATCCGCTGAAATGGCGGATCTCTTTGACCGGTACCTGGGCCCAGAATGGAAGGAAGACCCGGACAGCAGCAGACTCTGGGAAAGGATGGACGAGATACCCGACA
>CAYNVT010000085.1:11914-17469 GCA_964400685.1 uncultured Bacteriovoracaceae bacterium
AAGACGCAGAAGGCTTGTGGAATTCTCAAGAAAGCGCCTTATCGACCAGCTCAGAAGGCAGGGCGTAAATCCCAGAGAGATCGAAAGGGCAAAAGAGGTGCTGAAGCCAGATGCGCTGACCATAGGTTTTGCAAGACGCATGGCGACCTACAAAAGAGGCCTTCTTATTTTCAAGGATATAGACAGGCTGAAGGCAATCCTTTCAAGCAAGGAAAGGCCTGTACAGCTCATTGTAGCAGGCAAGGCACACCCGAGGGACAGCGAGGGAAAGGATATCATACAGAGGATTATCCACGAAAGCAGGGAGGACCCGTTCAGGGATAAAATCGTGTTTCTCGAAGACTATAATATGAATATAGGAAGATACCTCGTTCAGGGTGTCGATATCTGGCTCAACAATCCTCGCAGGCCATTTGAGGCCTGCGGCACCTCCGGAATGAAAGCGACCGCAAACGGCGCTATGAACTTGAGCATCGAAGACGGGTGGTGGGATGAGGGTTATGCGCCGGGGCTCGGCTGGTCCATAGGCAAGGATGAGAAGTATGACAACTGGCAGAATCAGGATATGGCGGAAAGCAAGGCCATCTACGACCTGCTTGAACGTGAGATAATCCCTTTATTCTATGAAAGGGGCCTTGACGGTCTTCCCAGGGGCTGGATATCCATGATGAAGAAGTCCATGCGCACCTTATGCCCTGTCTTTAATTCGAACAGGATGGTCGAGGAATATACCGACCGCTGCTATATGGAGGCGGCCCTCAACCATAAGACCCTTTCCGCAAACAATTTCAAGGTGGCCAAAGATATCGTGGCATGGTGCACTCATCTGATATCGAACTGGAAATCTGTAAAAGTTCTCAGCATGAGCCACGAAGGAAGTGCAGAGGTAAAGGTCGATTCGGAGATTATCATAAATGCCCAGATTCAGCTCGGCGCCATTGAACCTGCACAGATAAGCGCACGCGTCTACTACGGCACCCTTGATGACGCAAACAACCTCACGGATGCACGGGACCTTATCATGGAGCATGAGAAGAATCTCGGCAACGGCATTCATCAGTTCAGGGCGATACTTACCTGTGAAGATACCGGCAGGTTCGGTTATACTGTCAGGATTCTGCCGAGGCATGAGCATATAAGATATCCTGTGGACATAGGGCTCATACGCTGGGCCGAAGAATGAAATAGAAAGGAGGCATGAAATGGATTTAAGGGGAAAAAAGGCTGTTGTTACTGGCGGTGCAATGGGAATCGGATTTGCAACCTGCAGAAGACTTCTCATGAGCGGCTGCGATGTTACACTCTGGGATATGAACGAAAAAGCCCTCAAAGATGCAAAAGCCGACCTTGAGCGCCTGGGCGGAGGAAAGGTCTTTTCCTGTCAGTGCGATGTCACTGATAAAAACAGAGTGAAAGAGCTTGCTGCGCAGGCCGAAAAAGATATGGGTCAGGTGGACATCCTTATTAACAACGCAGGCTTTGTAAAAACCGGCAGATTCTGCAGCCACCCTGTCGAGGACTGGGAAAGGGAAACTAACGTCAACCTGACATCCATGTACTACACAATCCAGGCATTCCTGCCGGGAATGTACAGACGGAACCTGGGGCATATTGTAAACATATCATCCGCGGCAGGGGTTATCGGCGTACCCGATCTTGCCGTATACTGCGCCACAAAATGGGCTGTCTGGGGCCTGACCGAATCACTCAGGTTCGAGGCCATTCTGGATAAAAAGAATGTCAGGTACACATCGATTCATCCGCATTTTCTCAAGTCAGGCATGTTCGAAGGCGGCAGACTGAACTTCCTTGGAGAACTGGTAGTGCCGAGAATAGAAAAGCATGACACAGTTGCCGAGGCTATCGTTGAAAAGGCCCTTAAAAAAGGCCGCAATGTAATAAAGATACCGCCCATGCTTCACATCGGCGTAATTTCAAGGGCGCTTCTGCCTGATTTCATAATGGGCAGGGTGCTGCTACTCATGGGTCTGGCCCGGGGCATGAAGGAATGGGTCGGCCGGCCGGGCTCTGAGCATGCGGGAAAGTAAGGAGCCAGAATTGATAGCAGTCACAGGCGGGGCAGGCTTTATCGGCAGTGCGGTTATACATGCTCTGAATCAGAGGGGCATGAATGATATCCTGGTGGTGGACCATCTCGGAAACTCTTCAAAGTGGAAAAACCTGAGGGGCCTCTCATTCGCAGACTACAGGGAAAAAGACGACTTTTCTGCACAGGTTCACTCAGGCTCACTTCCCGAACTCGATGCAGTAATACACATGGGGGCATGCTCTTCGACAACGGAAGCGGATGCAACCTACCTCGTCAGGAACAACTTCCAATTCACAAAAGACCTCGCCCTTTTTTGCGCTGATAAAGGCATCAGGTTCATTTACGCTTCATCGGCAGCCACTTACGGCGACGGCCTTAAGGGTTTTTCCGATGATGAGGCGCGCCTTGAGGAGCTTCTACCTCTCAACATGTACGGCTATTCAAAGCATCTCTTCGACCTGTGGGCGAAAAGGATGGGACTCTTATCAACAATTGCTGGCCTGAAGTTTTTCAATGTATATGGCCCGAACGAATACCACAAGGCTGATATGAGAAGCTTTGTGCACAAGGGATTTGCACAGATAAAAGAAACCGGAAAACTGAGGCTCTTCAAATCGCACAATCCGGATTATAAGGACGGCTGCCAGAAAAGGGACTTCATATATGTAAAGGACGCAGTCAGGGCGGTCCTCTTCTTCCTTGACAACCCTGAAGTCTCCGGCATCTACAACATCGGCGCTGGCAATGCCCGCACCTGGCTCGACCTTGCAAATGCAATGTTCGCAGCAATGGAGATGAACCCTTCAATAGACTTTATCGACATGCCTGAAATATTGAGGGACAAGTATCAGTATTTTACCGAGGCCGACACCTCGAAACTGAAAAAAGCCGGTTTTAATATCGAACCCGCATCTATCGAGGATGCCGTCAGGGAATACATTCAAGACTATCTCATGAAGGATGCCTACCTGTCATCCTGAGGTGGCATCGAAACATGCCCCGGTTGTATTTCGAAAAGATTCTTGACAAAACAGGTCCTCATACTGATAGAAGGGGAACGGGCGAGAGTGGCGGAACTGGCAGACGCGCCAGACTTAGGATCTGGTGGAGTGATCCGTGGGGGTTCAAGTCCCTTCTCTCGCACCATAAATTCCTTATCAACCATAACGGACTGTCAGTAAAAGAATTATCCAATATTTATACTATTCATAACCCTTCTTATGTAACCCTGTTGATTCGCGTTTTCATCACACAACAGCAAGCAGAAGGCTTTAATTATGTAATATAGATAACAATATAGATATCCTTGACACATAATTTCGTACTTCATATACTTCTGACCAAAATAGGTTCTTATCAACCTAGAAGGAGAAACGAATGTCTCAAAAACCGGTGGAAATCGTTCAATTGGCTGGAAATGCAGGGATGTACAAGGCAAATCTTGGTGCACCCAATTTCCTTGTTAGAAGTTTCATGGCAGGTCTTTTTATCGCAGTAGGCGCCGCCCTCTGTACCGTCTGCGCTACAGGCGTGGATAAAACCCTGGGACCCGGATTCAAGGCCCTTGTCGCTGGCGCAGTCTTCCCTGTAGGCCTCATTGCCATCGTGCTTACCGGCATGTCACTCTTTACCGGTGATACGATGCTTATTCCCATGGCTGTGTTTCAGAAGAAAACCACATGGAGTAAAGTGGCTAATGCCTGGTTCTGGGTCTATATCGGAAATTTTATAGGTTCCCTTTTCTGGGCATACCTGATGGTTGTCGGCCCATTCTGCAAAGGCGGCGGCCCGGAAATTACGGTATTCGGACAGAATGCCATTGCGATTGCGGAAGCAAAGGTCCTTCCCTACATGGCAGCCGGTAGTATCGGATACTGGTCAGCATTTATGAAGGGTATCGGCTGCAACCTTCTCGTTAATGTCGCCATATTGCTTGCTTTGTCATCGAAAGCAATGGTCGGAAAGTTTTTCGGCATATGGTTCCCTATCATGGCGTTCGTCGCTACAGGTTTTGAACACTGCGTTGCTAACATGTATTTCATTCCTGCAGGCATAATGCTGGGCGCCAATGTCACATGGGGGCAATTCATCCAGTGGAACCTGATCCCGGTAACAATAGGTAATATTGTTGGAGGATTCCTGTTTATCGGTGCGGTATATTTCTATTCATTCAAAAAAGAGTTATCCTCAGCGAATCCGACATAGATAAGAAATCCAACCCCGGCTTTGTCGCCGCGGATTAGGTATACAGATTATACTAAGCATCCCCCGGTTTACTGGGGGATGCTTTTTTTAGATTATTCCTATTCCATGAGGACCTCTTACAAGTATCCATGATTGGACACGAACGGATACGAAAAGCACCTGCGAGTCAGTTCTATGTTCATCTCATACTGATTCTTCTGACCGCTTCACATGGTCTACTATCCTGCAATTGCAAGATGTATATCCTCTTAAGCTGATGGACTCGCCGTCAAATATCACTTTTGATCCACCCTTAGCCTCTTTGCTTCTGGTCTTCGTCTCAACAACAAATATACCTGATGTAAACGTCGTATATACAAGTGTGTTGTTTATTTACCTAGGTTAATGCCGCCTCTGTTACGTTATAGTAGATGGCCTTTCATGAACAAGCGGAAATCAATCCCCTATGAATGTAGGGATATGATGGACACTGAAAGGATGCAAGATATGAAAAGCTGCTTTATTACAGGATCGACCGGTTTTGTCGGATTGAATCTCATCGAGGAGCTGTGCATTCGGCAATGGAAAATCCATGCCTTGCATCTGCCAGGTGAGGATTTGCGCTATCTGTTACGGTTTAGAGTACAGCCTGTTGCAGGGAATATCCTTGAATACCATTCACTCAAGCAGGCCATACCGGAAAATGTCGATGTTATCTACCATGTGGCCGGTGATACCAGCATGTGGAACAAACACAATGACCGGCAATTCAAGCTCAACGTCGTCGGAACTCGTAACATGCTCAAGGCGGCCATGGAAAAGAAAGCCGGAAAATTCGTTCACACATCCTCGATTTCGGCCTACGGATATCATCCGAACCGAGCTATCTCGGAACAGACGGAATCCAATGCTCCTGCATGCGGCATGAACTACAACATCACGAAAAATCTGGCGGAACAGGAAGTAAGATATTATGCAGGTCTGGGTCTGCCGGTAACCATTATTAATCCTTGCAATATAATCGGACCTTATGACCGGGCCAACTGGTCCCAGATAATCAAAGCCGTCCGCCAGGGAAAGCTTCGCGGCATTCCGCCGGGGACGGGGACGTTCGCACATGTCAGAGATGTTGTACGTGCGCATATCTGCGCTGCCGAAAAAGGCCGCCTCGGGGATAATTACATATTGGGCGGAAAAGTGGCCAGCTTCAAAGAGGTTATCAACGAAATCGAACGCCTTCTGGGCAGAAAACCGTCCGAAAAAATCCTGTCTCCTTCAATACTGCGGTTTGCCGTGCTGGTCTCCCGGATCAAATCTGTCA
>CAYNVT010000086.1:0-17325 GCA_964400685.1 uncultured Bacteriovoracaceae bacterium
CTTCCAGTACCAGATGCAGATAATGGCATTATTCGTATGTCTCAATCCTTTATTCATCAAGGTTCGGATTCTCACAGGAGCGATCTGTGGCATCAAACTACCAGCCGGACTCGTGGAATCGTTTCAATCCTTTATTCATCAAGGTTTAGCTTCTCACGTGTGTTCTTCGGTTATGCGCTGGACCCGGTTGATTCGCCTCAATCCTTTATTCATCAAGGTTCAGATTCTAACCTCGTGTGACACGTTGCAGCCTGCGGAGGGAGTTGACTATGCGCCGTCTCAATCCTTTATTCACCAAGGTTCAGATTCTCACAGAGGGATGTGAGGAGGTGTGTTATGTTACCAGTGTTTTGGTCTCAAACCTTTATTCATCAAGGTTCAGATTCTCACGACAACTTTATAACCGCTCCGCTGCTGAGTGCATTTGTTAAGTCTCAATCCTTTATTCACAAAGGTTCAGATTCTCACTTTCAGTTTCGCCTGAGGTAGACCGAGGCTTCAGTCACTCTGTCTCAATCCTTTATTCATCAAGGTTCAGATTCTCACAAAAGAGGATATATTGCATCATTTCACGCCGATGCCTTTGTGGTCTCAATCCTTTTTTCATCAAGATTCAGATTTTCACTCACCACTCACCACTCTTATCTGACCACTTTCTTATTTCCCGTCTCAATCCTTTATTCATCAAGGTTCGGATTCTCACGTGTTGATCCCGAAGGCTCCATGGATTCACACCGGGTAACAGTCTCAATCCTTTATTCATCAAGGTTCGGATTCTCACGGTCATGATGAAACGAAATATAACAGCCGTTCTATTAACTGTTTCAATCCTTTATTCATCAAGGTTCACATTCTCACAAACAATGATGGCGATATTGTCATTGTTGACCCACGTCCACCGTCTCAATCCTTTATTCATCAAGATTCAGATTCTCACCACACAATTCTTCGTATGGGATGCCGAGACTGTCTGCGTCACAATCCTTTATTCACCAAGGTTCAGATTCTCACAATAGAAGTTGAAATTGTTGATAAAAAGCAAAAGCGCACGTCTCAATCCTTTATTCATCAAGGTTCGGATTCTCACGTCGGTTATATATGGGTGAAGGTTGACAGCATCGAAACCGGGTCTCAATCCTTTATTTATCAAGGTTTAGATTCTCACACATGAAACCGGCGCACACAAAGGTCTATTTCACATAGTCTCAATCCTTTATTCATCAAGGTTCGGATTCTCACCCTTACTAAAGGATTCGAGGCCGGAATGGATCAGTGTTTCTCGTCTCAATCCTTTATTCATCAAGGTTCGGATTCTCACCGGTAGCATCAGGAAGCTGGGGAAATATTTCGAGTTCAACACGTCTCAATCCTTTATTCATCAAGGTTTAGATTCTCACTTTGTCTTGGACATACATTGTCGTTGCAGAAATAGTAAATGCTTCTCAATCCTTTATTAATCAAGGTTTAAATTCTTACTACAAGATTTTTTCGGAGTTGGTATTCATAGCTAACTGGAGTTACAATCCATCATTTAAAAGAAATCTGATTCTAAAAGAGTCAATTGTCTTGCTCTATTCAATTTCGTCTTTTCTCTCTTCAATTGTCAATGAGCATAAAGCTTAAATAATTCGTTATATAACCTTAAATCATTTGGGTGCATTCATACTTGTCAGAATAGCTGCATAACGTTCGCAATCTATTGAAGGTACAGTAGCTAAAGTCTGCAACTTCCGTAAAAATCTAAACAGAAAATATGTTAGTGAACTTGATCCTTCGAATAAACACGGTGACTCGCTGGCCTTGTTGACATCAAATCTATATGCATCGAAATACCAGCCTGAAACAGCTAGTGCACAATCAAGATGTTTATCATCTGTTAATCCGTAAAAGTTTTTCTGAAATGTTGCACCTAATCCATCTACCCAGCTTACGTTGATACTTATTATTCCGGCAACAATTTTAAAATATTCTTTCTTTGGCGTAATCCCTTGCAAATGATAAGTATCACTACTGTACCTTTTTAATTTTCGGACACTTGCCGCTTTCTTAGCTGTATACTCGAGGTATGTTTTATTTATAGTAGGCTTTACTTCAAATACTGCATAGACAGCTTCTGCGGGTACAAACTTATGATCCTGCTGAGCAAGTAACGTTGGAGTATATTGTGAATCATATACAACAACATCTATCTGTTCACTGGTGTTACCATCTGAATCCAGGATAATTGCTGAAGAAACTTGATAGCGGTGAGGAAGAAAAGCCCGCAGTATGTCAATGAAGTATTTCTCATTGACACTCCCCATAATCCCATTATGCGTTATAGATGTTGTTGAAAGATCGAGTTGTTTTTTTAAGACTTTTTGGGCAGCAACAAAGGAACGGTTGAGGTATTGCTGTCCTATTTTATCATTCTTTGTATTTTGTTTACTCATTATTACTCACCTTCATTCATATTAATTAGCTTATCAAGATAATCCCTGCGCTTATGGTGCTTGTATGCCTTCGGCCCAAGCTTAATTTTTATCTCTCCGGCAACCAGTGCTTTTTCTTCTAATGTATCCAGATTATCAATCTTCTGAATTATTGTCCCCAAACGACCCATTTCATTTGGCCTGATCATGGAAAGTTCTTCAAGAAGTATCTCAACCGCACTCTTCTCCTTAACACTTGTCTTTTCTTTATTTGGTTTAACCAGAACCCAACCCATGGGCAGCCATTTATTATTCAGATCGTCCCTCCAGACACGTCTTGTTTTTGGTGCAGGATCATTGTTTCGGTCATCCCCACATATATTTCTGATGCGAGCCCTCGTTTCTTGAGAGAAAAGGAGATCGATAGTTGTTGAGAGCATTCCCGAACCAAATCCAAAACGCAGATGGTCTTTTGTCTGTTTGTCAGTATACCATGTGTGAAGATCAATAACCGCACTGTGCACATAAGCAGACGCAGGTGGCTTTGTGCTGGGAAAATGGTTTTTTTCAAAACCCATTATATCTGTATTAGTATCAAAAATATTTTTTATAAGGCTATAGGGACTGGAAATATTCAAGTTTTGAAGATCGAACTGCTTGGCCAGCATATCATCCCAGATGAGTTCTGTGTGAAACCTTCCCGAAATCAATGCTTCAACCCATACTGATAGAAATATACCTGTATCTATTTTATTCTTCTTTATTGTACTCCAGTAGAATGATTCCGATGATGACTTTGAGAGGAACCGGATCTCGATGATCTTTGTTTGGGCTTGAACCGGCCCAACCGGGTATGCATCCCTCACTGTTAAACACCTTAACATATCCTTATGGGGTGCTTCTGTGGCATTGGGAATCTGGAATTTTTGTAAAATATCCTCCTGGAGTATCTTCTCTGAGAATATCTTTTTATCCCTCTCTTTGCTGATAGTATTTAAATTGTTAAGGTTATCTTTTATCCATTCTTCCTTACTTTTTTTAAGTTCATCGTTTCCTTTCATTATACTATACAACAGGCCTGTCCTTAGTGCACCCTTGATGGAGCTGCCGGGGATATACACATCCCCATGTGCATCACGTACAAAAGGTCTGAATCTTTTCATTTTCGAATTGCCGCCTGATACAGATTTGCGGGATATATTTTTAAGGACTTTATCCACATCCTGGACATTGTGTTCTTTAAGAAAATCTATAAGAGAAAGAGGCTCAGACCTCACACGTTCAATAAACTCATCGATCAAATTGTTTGAAAGGAGGAATTTTCCTAAAAGATCTTCATCAATGAAATGGGTATGACCCTTATTAAATGAATATTCAATGGAGGTAAGCGATCCCTCACGGGTGCCTATGTGCACAGGTGAAACTATATCAAATTCAAGTGGCATTACGGTTTTAATCCCATTTACAGAAAGGGCTTTGGTAATCATACATTCACCCCCAATGGCAGGAGAAATGCCAAGCCGCATCTGTATATCTTATGTTTCAACCCAAATGAATCAGCATCACAAGGGGTGACATTGGCCAATGAACCTATTACAGGTTTGCTGACAACACTGCCCTCGGTAATCATCCTTACTCGCTTACGCTTAAGGGTAGTTGCATCCCTCCCACTTGTTATGTAGCCTCTAATTTCCTGGAAATTCCATGCAACTAAAAACTCAGTAAGTTGTTTGTGCTCTTCTTTTGAAGGGAAATATCGCGATGCAAGTATGAATTTTGATGGATCCGCTATTTTATAGTTTCCCCACTGTTCCGGATCAGGTGATTCGAATCCAGAAAACGTGAATAATCCCAACCCGTATGTTCGTTCTCCTCCTATGCCGACATCGCCTAAGAGCCTTAATGCCATTTCGATATCTTTGAACCATTTATTGTCAACAATATGTATCAGCCCGTATAATCCAGCATCTTTTTGAAAATGCAGGATGCCGCACTGCCAAATATTACTGGTTTGGGTTACTCGGTCGAGTGATACTCGAGGGCGAAGCACTGAAGCAAACCACCCTTTTTCATATGTATTATCCCAAGGTGTTGCAAGCTGATGACCCCGCTCGATTATGCCTTTTAACTCAGTCTTATCAAGAGGTTTATCTCCAAGCCATAGAGAAAGATCGGACGATTTTAAAAACCTCAAACGCTTCAAATCCTTGCCATACAATCGGATATCTTCTTCATTTTTAACAAAAGGTAAGGATAAGGGACGTGGAACTGCATAAGCAATAGGGGAATCTTGAATAGGACCAAAGGGAAACAATGAGCTCAACACAAATGGTGGTGTTTTGGAATTGAGCGCATCGACAACTTCCTCAGCTTTCCCCATGATCGCAAATGCATTAATCAAGGCAGAGGTGATGGAATCCGACGATAAGCTCAACTGGGTGTTTTCCATACCGATACCACTTGATCCGAAATGCACAGGACCAAGGAAACTGAGTCTGTATATATAAGTATTCATCACTTTTCCTTTGGAACTATTTGAAAAACGTTATTATCTCATTAAGATTATCAAGACCTTTTATACTTTTTGATTGATCCCCCTTACCTCTATAATGATCAATCTTCTTTGCTATGATATCCATTTGTTCGAATTTGAATTCAACTTGTCCATAACCTCGTGAACCATGGCCACCGAGGCTGTCATCTTGAAGGATCCGGATGGCAAGCATGAGATTTTTTATGTCTTCATCTAAAGTTCCCATATCCTCCACATCGTACATTATTGACATGTTGAACTCAGCACCCTTTGGGACCCTCTCAATGTTTCTAGGATTTGCAGCAGATGTAACTCGATCTATGCTGTTCTCAAATTTCCATTCAGTGTAAAGGAGGCCTGTATCAATCTCTTTCAATTCTTTTGCATTTTTTAAACTTAAATCCCTTACTTTCAATCGAGCTGGATAATTGCGATTTCCCTCCCCAGGACCAGTGGAACCGAATAGTCGGCAAACAGGACAGGATAACGCACCGGGTGTTTTTCCTTTATCATCCCAATCTTCGCACTCATGTCGATATACCGGATTTTGATCTGTTCCACCTTGGCGATTTGGAATTGATCCTGTTGCTTTTTCCAATAGCGAACGCAGTTTACCTTTAAGCGATGAACCCGGAATATAAGGTTCCAAGGAGATAGGATCCCGTACGACAGGTGAATCAAGTGCACCAATCTCCATATTCTCTTTTGATGACCCTATATGAAGCCCTGTCAAGCACTTCACAATACCCTTTATTTCAATTTTGCCTATAAGCTTCCGATCAATTATTTCTGCCATAACTATCTCCTCATTAATAACTAATTTGTACCACCATAGAAGCGATGGTAAGCAACTATTCCTTCAATAAGCCTCAGGAGTTTTGGAAAATCCTTTTCATTTTCAGCAACAGATTTTATTGCAGGGTCGAGTACATTCATAAGCATGTTTATTTTTTTATCTTTATCCCTACCTGCTGCATATGCAAGCTTTGGGCGCAGTAGTACAATTGAGCCTCTGACTTCTTTTAAAGCAGTATCATCTTTATCCTTATCATTTTTTCTGTCAGCTTCCTTGAGTTCAATTTCAATACGCCTTACAGCATCCAGAAACCTTCTGAACTGGTTGACTTTAACGTCCCTTTTGCACAAAAACTCCCCTACCTTCTCAGTGATTTCCACAATTCTTGACATTGACACGTTGGATAATTCATGAAGTTCTTTACCGTAATTGATACAACATCTATCCATTTCATTTATATCTGCTGATGATAATTTTTCTGAAGATTTTGTTTTGTCATTCATGTTATTTCTCCTTTCTCAGCATCATGATTATTATCAACAATGACACCTCAAGGAGGTGCCAATCTTTGACCCTGCCGGAAAAAATATAATTTTTTAATGACATCCAGTATTCAGAATATTCTTCATTGGGTTTGAAGCGACCAAATATATAGGCTAGCTTATGAATATACCACCCGACAGCTTTTCTATTTTCCCTGGTCAAGAAGAGCAAATTATACAATATGCCCATCGATAATGAACCTTCCGGCAGTTTCAAGCATTTCTTGTCTGCACTACATAATCCGACAAGCATTTTTTTCAGGATTTCATCCAATTCAACTGATTTATCCCACTTGAATACATGTGAGTCAAAAAGGGTTATTGAATTCCTACCATTTCCTTTCGCAGTTTCTTCTGCATGTCCTGCATATTCAGCAAGTCGATACACAGGAGTCTTGAAATCGCCTAAGGTAACTCCCGCGGAGACAGTGATGTAAGGATTTGCGGTGATACGGCAAAAGGCGTTATGTATATCGATAGAGACCTCCAGAACATCCAACCAGTGACCGATGAGAAACAAATCGTCTCCACCTGAATAGACAATAGAAACTCTTCTTTCATCTGGCCTTTCTACAACTCTGTATACCGGAGGATATCCGAGGCGCTTTGCAAGTATTTCATTTATATGGAACTTGAAGAAAATGCTGAACTGCCTCGAAAGGGATGCCATTCGTGTCAATGTACGTTCAGCCTTAGGTATGCAATGAGTAAATATCCTGCCAAGCCGATCTATATCCATCCTCAACACGGAAAGCTTTGCCATTCCAAATCCATTTTCCGCCATCCCCTCAAGGTCTCTGCATGCATCATCGTCCGGGAGATATATACCTGCCAAGAGAGGCCTGCTTCGTGGATGAATGAAATTAGAAATATTCCAATCATTCAAGTGAAAGACAACTTCTGCGTTACTGCAAGCATGCTCAGAGTACTTGTCCGCAAAATGGTAATAATAAGATTCTATCCGGATAGAAATCACATTAGGTGGTTTTTCCTTCCATCTACATATCACCGGCTTTGATCCTCTTCGTACCGCGCTCTGTATCAGCGCACCGAGTCGATATTGATCACGACAGAATTCGCAGGCTTTAATTTCCTGTTTATCCTCGGATAGAGAAAAAAGCGGTTTGTCTTCACGACCACATACAGCACAGTTCTCTGTGAGACATGTATTGTCAGGCATTTCAGGCCCAGAAATAAGAGTCTGCATTCGAGATGCCCATTTACGCAATTTCAACTTATCAAGTTCTTCAGAGAGCTTCATCCAAATTGGGGATGTTTCCTTGAAGTCGTTCTTACTAAATGGAACTGCTACGATATGCTGTTGAATGGTTCCATTAAAGGCATTAAAAAGATATTCCTCTGTCTCTTCAAGGATCCTCTTAACGACATCATATGAATTGGGGACGTTAGGCGCCATTACATAGAAATGCCCTCCTCCCGTAAAAATGACATTACACCGGGGCAACCCTATTTCTTCCAGGATTCTATCAACTGTATGCTCGGTGTATAATTCCAGGAAGAATGAACGTCCTTTTAAAGATTTAAGAGCTCCTTTTGATGATATAGTATATATGAAATTCTGTACCCCTGAGAGGTCACCACCGATGAGGATAAATGGTTTTTCATCCTGAGACCATGAGCTATTACCGGTTATTTCCTCATTGAGGATATTGCTATTAAATTTATCATTAAATCGCTCTCTATAATAATCATAAAGGCATATGGCAGAGCTTGCTGTAATCCTTAAATGATCAAAGAGTGATATATCCGTTTTTTTCTTGTAGGAGCTTTCATCATCTTCTCCATAGACCTTGAGCGATATTGAGGGAACATTAGAAGTATATTTTTCCAAGAGGTGACTGATTGCATCAATGTTATAATGACAATTTAATACTTTTAGTTTTCCAAAATCATTTTCAAAACCTTGCCATAGCCTCCGGTATGCATTTTCATCATTCCTACTTTCTTCTAGAATTGGCTCAATCCATGAGCCCTGTTCTGAGAGTGGCATAAAACTATTAGGTGGCTGAGCGGAAGTGTCTTCAAATTCTTCCGGATTCTGAACATGGGCAAAGACATTGGTAAGCTGTACTTGTTGATGCCATTTCTGACCATTATCTTTTTGTGGATCATGTCGTTTGTATCCTCCAACTGCGCAATTATCTGCTTCATAAATGATCAGACTGTTATTCGTCTCCCAGGTATTTTGATCGTTTCCGTGATGATTAAGGGCACCTACGGGTATAAAACTCTCGCCATACTGTGTTTTAAGCCATTGATACCCAATATTGGAATGAGGTTGATCTTTATCTTCAGGAAATGTTGCTCTCTGTTTCAACTTACCTATGTCATGCAGTAAAGCCGCAAGGACGACTGACTGGCATTCAATCTTTTCAGTACTATTCATTTCAAGATTCATATTTTCCTGCTCCATTAATTTATCTTATACCGCCCCATCCCGAAGACCGTGCCTTTGCCGATGTGAAGGATTTCGCCAGCTTTGAGAAGCGGCATGAAGGGCTCGATATCGCCTTCGAAGGTGATGCCGCCCACAAAACCGCCCATGTTGATCTTCTGCTCCTGCCTGCCGGAATAGCGCTCCCAGTCATATTGCCTGAGTTGTTTTTTAACGGTTTTCACTTCCTGTGCCTTCTTGATGACATTTTTAAAATCAAGCTCCGGGCTTTGATGCCCGTTGCCGTGAAAATAGGAAAGGTTAGATATCCTTCTTAAGAGGTTCCTGACGATTACATGAAATTCAATCTCACCGTTAATGCGCCCGTTATAGGTAATTCTCGTAGGGGTGAGGAAATCCAGAGTCAGCCTGGAAGGTGCGCCCAGGTCCGCATCGAACGAGACCGGTCCGAGCGGAAGCATGACCTTTTCAAAACTGTTCAGAAGCCTTGTTTCAGACGAATAGATCGCGCGGCCGTGATCAAGGACGGTGCGCAGCTCGAAACTCCCCCTGCCGCGTCCCAGACCGGTTTTTCCAAGCTCTTCAAATGTGTAGATGAAATACGGAAGGTAATCTACGGCCCTGCCGATGAGTGTAAGGCCGAATGTTATGGTATCCCCCGGTTTATAGCTGCGATTTCTTTCAGCAGGAGGTTCGATTATGAAAGGGTGCGGCGCGGCCTCATATTTCCGCATGATTTTCGTATCCGCCGGGGGCGGAGTTTCGAAAATATAAGAGTAGACGCATTTGCCTTTCAGCAGACAACCGGCGCATTCCTGCCCTTTTACTATGCACACGATTCGCCTGAACGCGCTGCCGAACCCGCCCCGGAGTGTGGAGCCTTTATAGGGCGGCATGTTTATAGCGTCTCTCGCCTCAAGGATAAATTCAAAATTACCGATTGCAATCTGCATCAACCATCACCTCACTTACATCACACACTGCTTTGATCCGGCTTGAATCATGCAAATATGAGCTGGTTCGATACCGTTGCGTTATCAAGGAAGAAGACCGTCTGCTGTTATCTCAGGTGTTCAAGTTGTGTGCTGCATGTTTCGATCATTTCAATCAGGAGCAAAACCTCCTGAAATTATTGTGTAACTTAAGACAGAATATATTGACTCAGTCAAGAAATTTTAAAAGGAAAATGATTCATCAATAATGAAACCGGTTTAATGTTTTGTGTGAATTTCTTATAGCGATATTAAATATTCATCCGAAGGTTATGGTTATGCCAAAATCAGAAAAGAGCCTTTTGACTTCCGACTTTTTTTCTTCGTCATAGAAAGACCGGATCGGGGAGGACGGCGTAAAAGGGATTTTCCTGCCCAGCTTTGCACACTTATCCATCCATATGGGGTTGTTGGGCAGCATGACGGCAGACTTTATGCCGTGGTTCCTGTAAAAGACAGCCAGCTTCGTGAGACGACCGTTGGTGTCCGTGATCCCGGGAATAAGCGGGGTGCGCGGAATAATGGAGAAGCTGCTGGATTTTGAAAGCTCATATAGCGATATCAAATTATCGAGTATGATGCCATTCGGCACACCGCAATACTTTTTATGTTCGTCCGGATCGATAAGTTTCACGTCCATGAATATCATGTCGCAGAAAGGAAGCATCAAGGCCTTAAATTCATCGAGATCGAAAAATCCGCATGTCTCGATTACTGTGTGTATCCCGTTTTTTTTAAGCACCTTCAGAACTGAAGATGAGAAATCCATATACAGGGCGGGCTCTCCGCCGGATAATGTGACGCCGCCGCCAGAGGTGTCGAAGAAGGGCTTGTATGAAAGTATCCTACCTGCGATATCCTCAACCGTCATCTCTTCGCCGATGCGGGAGATTGCGCCGGAAGGGCATTCGTTAAGACACTCAAAGCAAAGCGTGCAGACCTTTCTGTCGATATGAAACGGGTTTTCTGCAGATATTGCGTCTTCAGGGCATGCCTTCATGCAGGCGCCGCACCCGATGCATTTTCCCTTGTCCCACGAAAGCTCGGCCAAAGCGCTTATGCTTTCGGGGTTCTGGCACCAGACGCATCTCATTGGACAGCCCTTGAAAAAAATGACAGACCTTATACCGGGCCCGTCGTCCAGGGCGTTTCCCTTGATGTCCATGATCAGTGGGATGCCGCTTTTTTTATGCATATCCGCAGCCGTTCCTAGCTCAGCGCTGTTTATCTCTCGCCTACAGCCCGTATTCCGACCTGCGTATGATCTCCAGCTGCAGATCGCGCTGAAGCCTCGTGAAGTATCCGCAGTAACCCGAGACCCTTACCATGAGGCCGGAATAATGTTCGGGATGCGCCATTGCGTCTTTCAGGGTATCGGTGTCAACCACATTGAACTGGACCTGCATGCCGCCCTTTCTGACGAAGGCCTCCACGTAGTCGGCCATGCGCTTCACCGTCTGATCGAGCGTGTCCTTGGACGATGGTGCAATGCGCACATTGAACGCTATCTGGTTGTCCAGAGTCCTCGGATCGAGCCGGGCCACGTCAAGCAGGTTGTCCAGCAGGTTTGGCGAAGCGTCAGGGCTGGGCGTCAATCCGGGTGTGAACGGCTCTCCGTCAAGCCTTCCGGAAGGCAGGGCCCCTGTCACACGGCCGTATACGGTATGCCTGTTCATGCTCCACCACCCGGTCGTGTAATAGCCTCCCCGGCTGTCCCTTCTCTCCCTGAAATAATCACTGACCATCTTGGTTACGCGGTTTGCCATTGCAACCGCTTCGTCGTCTCCGGACCCGAATTTAGGCACCTTGTTTTTCACAAGGGCGTGAAGCTTTTCGAAACCGGTGAAGTTGGCGTTGACCGCCTTCTTGAGTTCCGCGAAGGTAACGCGCCTCTCGTCGTACACAAGCCTCTTGATGACCATGAGGGAGTCAACGACGTTTGTGAGCCCTATTATCGTGATGCCGCTCGAATTGTACCTGGCGCCCCCCCTCGTTACGGTGCGCCCGTTTTCGATGCATCCGTCATACAATGCGGATAAAAGCGGAGACGGATAGTGCTTTGCATAGACCTTACCGAGCTGGTTGTCGCCTATCACGAGCTGATCGAATACGAACTCGCACTGCTTCTGAAATGCGCCGAAGAATTCTTCGAACGTATGGAAATTGCCGTCTTCTATCCTACCCGTTTTGGGACCCAGGTCCCACTGCATAAGCGGATGAGTGCCGTTGTTCATGGCCATCTCGAGCGGTGCGACCAGGTTCACCGAGCCGCTCGCCGTACAGGCGAAATGCTTCCCCGGAATAGACGGCTCGACGCAGCCGGTAGGCGTCCAGTCGCGTGCATCCTCGACTGGCAGCCCGTTTGCGGTGAGCGCCGCTATTACAGCCTCGTCCCCGTGTATTGCCGGAGTTGCGCCGTTTATATAGTTCACCTCGCATACGCGCTCAAGAAACGTCCTGCTGTTTATCTCAGGATAATAGCGGACATGGGTGTTCGGATCGTTCATGGAAACCATCTCTATCACCTTGAGGATGATGTAAGTCATGTCGTTAACCGCATCCCTGCCGTCCGGCTTAACGCCGCCAACCACAATGGTAGTGTTCCACGGCGAGCCGGAGTTTATCCATGTCCCCATGTCAGGCGTGAGCGGCCAGTGGGTGTTGACCCTGAGGAACAGGCACCCTATCAGTTCGATCGCATGCCTTATATATTCATGTCTTTCCTCTTTGGCGGCGAGCTTCTCGATATCCCTTTCAAAGAACGGCTGCAGGACCTGATCGAGCCTGCCCATGGAAGGGCCGTCGTCAATGGTCTCGAGCCCGACTGCCATGTGCATGATAATGAGCGACTGGACGGCCTCGTCAAGCGTGCGCGCGGGATTAGCCGGTACTTGGTTGAGTACGTCAAGCATGTTCTTGAGCTCTTTTCTGCGCACAGGTTCATCTTCCGCCAGACACAGCCCGGATATCAGCCCGGCAAGGTTATGCGAATAGGCCAGCACCGCATCGAGGCTCATCTTCATGGCATTAAGCGTCGAGACCTTTTCTTCGTCCGCCGATGCATCCCGCCTGAGTTCATCGTCTATGCCGGACTTGATTCCGTTTATGCCCATCGTCAGGACCCTTTCATAGCCGGGCGAATTGACGCCGTTGCTCGCTATCTTGGAACATGAGAGCATGAAATACCTTTCATGGATCTTGGCGCTGAGCGGATAATCGTACTCTTCCTTCCACCAGTTCGTGGTGTTCCTGTCGGCCCAGAAGGGATAGACATGCCTGTGAAGAGTTTCTATCGTTTTATTTTTAATAATATAGGGCTCCAGTTCCCTGCTCGAGCAGGTGCGCAGTTCACCCCAGAAATACGGCCCCAGTATGTTCGGCTGGGAGACCATGCCGAAGACGGGATTGGAGGTATAGGAGCCCGCTATGAGATCGCCCTTTCTTACATGGGGCTTCTTCCTTTCCATGAAATACCTGAAGCTCTCGGCGCACCTTTTTATTTCATCCCAGGGTGTTCCGTCGGATTTTTTCTCATAGCCTTCCCTGACGAAGAAATCCGTCATGAGCTTTCCGTATTCGGGACAAACCTCGGGCTTTGCTTTGAGCCTCTCTTTACGGAAACGGGCAAGCCTCGGGAAATCGGCGATGCCGTATTCGGGAAGATACGGGTCATCAAGGTACCTGACCCCGGGATCGACCTTTGTGCCCTTCAGCCTTTCCTCTCCCCTCTTTTTGTGCTTTTTGCGCCCTTTCGTGCCGGCATTCCCGGCAAGCCTGAGGTTGGCCTGCCGGTGCTCTTCGGCCTGCGCGTCGACCGCCTTCTTATGCTCCTGCCCGAGCAGGAGATTGACCAGATAATCCCAGAACCCCATGTAGGCGGTATTGCCTTCGGTACGTACGCGGCCGCGCCAGATCATCTTGTATGCCTCGTCCGGACTTGCCTGCAGCTGTTCGAGAATGTCGTTGCCTTCCATGAATATGATCGTAATACCGACATCATCCGGAATGCTGTTCTCAACACGGATGAGTCCGTCCTCGACCACGAATGCCTTTTCCAGAAGACCGTCGTCGGATTTAAGCCCGATCTTTGCGTTTATCCAGCCCTGAGTGCCCTTGAGCTCATCCCTGAGCGCGGGCGTCGCGTTGAAAGTCTGGGCAACGAAATCAAGAAAACCGTGTACCTGTTCGTTGATTGTCTGCGTGTTTTCCATGATACATTCTCCCTGAAGAAACCAATCTAAACCGTGGCCCTGTTAGCCACGCTCTTCTTAAGCGCCATGCTTCCCGTTATGCCAGATATGAAGATCAATCCGATATAAAGCAGCCAGGCAGGGTTGTAGCTGGCTGTCTTATCGAAGATGTAGCCTGAGAGAGGCATTCCTATGCCCGAGCCCAGCGTTATGAATATGTTGAGTACTCCGTACATGACAGCAAAACGCCTCTGCCCGAGGCAGGCAGATGTCAGCAGGGGAAATACGACAGTGGAAATTCCGTTTGAAAACCCGAAAAGCACTGCGAACGCTATGGCCATCCAGACGGCATGGACGCCGAAAAGACTCAAGTCCGCAAGCGTAAGGATCAGAAGGACTATGATAAAGCTCTTGCGCATGCCGATCCTGTCGCAAACCGCCCCCAGCACAACCTTGGCCGGAACCAGCAGCCCCATGAAAAGCGTAAAGATATAAGCGGCGAAAGTGGGGCCGTATCCTAGGTCGGTCAGGTAAGGCACGATATGCTGCTGGATGCCAAGACATACGACGCTCAGGAGGAAGAAAGATAACGCCAGCAACCAGAAAGTCCCGGTCTTCAGATAATCAGCCACGGTCATTCCTTCTGATCCCTCGTTAATCTCGACTTCTTCGGCGATTTGCCCGTAAGGAAGAAGCCCCATGTCCTGAGGCCGTGTTCTCATCATGAATATTGAAATGGGGATGGTTATGACACCTGCGAATATGCCGGTTATGATATAACTCGCCTGCCACCCGTAGTTAAGGATGATCCAGTTGGTGACAGGACTGCCGACGGCCCCTCCCAGGGCGGATGCAGCAAAGACTATACCCATGGCAAGCCCCTGCTTTTCCTTGAACCAGTTGCTTACCATCATGGACACGGGTATGAGATGCGCGCCGGCAGATCCGATACCCATGAAGAATGCGGCAATATAGAACTGGGACAGAGTCTTGCACTGCGAGAACAGGAGAACGCAAACCGACATCATAGCGGTGCATATCCCCATTATTATGCGCACGTCATACTTCTCCAGCAGTTTGCCGACAAAGGGGGCCGCAGCCATCATGGTGAGCGCCGCTATGGTGAAATAGAGCGCCAGATCCCCTCTGCTGAATCCGTACGTGTCAATAACCGGCTTGAGGTAGATGCTGCTGCAGTTTATAATTATTCCGATACCGCAGAAGTTCAGAAGAAACCCGCCGGCAACAATCCACCAGCCATAAAATATCCTGCCTTTTTTCTCCATACCTCCTCCAATCTGAAACAGCCATTCCTTTATAGGGATATTTATCATCCAGGCAGTCATTCATCTTGAGACATACCGCCATAGAGCTTCCCTTACCTTCTGTCCTGTTCACAGGTGCTTCATAAAAAAATTGCCTGGAAACACATCGCCCGCATTCCCGGCAGCATGCATTGCATCAGATATTGCCTTTCTTGAGCATATTCAGTGCCGTCTGTTTCAGAGTCACGGCAACTTCCTTCACCTTCGTGTCCGTTCCCATGATGGTCTGATAAAATGCCAGCCCTTCGGCCAGCGAAATAATCGATATTGCGAGTTTCTCGGGATCTTGGACCTTTATGATACCCGCGCTTGCGTAAACTCTGAATTGAGCGATCAAGTATTTCTTAAGTCTGCCGAACATTTCACGAAATTGATTCTTGATCTCCGTATTGCCGAAACCGAGATAAAAACACGCATAGTAGGCCCTTCTCTCTATATGTTTGCCCCAGTTGACATCGAACAGCGCATCGAGAATGGCATTCAGCCGTTCTTCATGATCGGTTATCTTTGCAAGCAGAGGCTCATAGGTTTTCTCGTATATCTCGGTCATGTCCTTTACGAGGGCTTCGACCAATTCGTTCTTGGTATTGAAATAGTGCAGCAGGAGCCCTTTGTTCACCCCCATATGATCGGCAACTTTTTGTAAAGATGCGCCTTCCAGCCCCTCTTCGGTAAGCACTTCATAGAAATGTTTGAGTATCTCCGGTTTTCGGATTTCAGATATGCTGTTTCTGCCCATTCTGACCTCGTTATTATTTATTGACCGACCGTATAGTGAATTAATAAATAAAAACTATCAAGGTGTAAATATTTTTTTAAGATAAAA
The DNA here is from genome assembly GCA_964400685.1 of uncultured Bacteriovoracaceae bacterium. Lineage (GTDB taxonomy): Bacteria > Desulfobacterota > Desulfomonilia > UBA1062 > UBA1062 > DATCTV01. The sequence continues at coordinate 16,032 of CAYNVT010000086.1, forward strand.
GTTGTGTTGATTATTTAAAAAATTAGGGTAATATTTGCTTAAGGTTCTTCAAGGTTCATTCCCCGTAGAACCTCCTCATATGTTGCAGATCGCCAAGATCTGCATTTTTTTTGCCTTTTTAAGTGAGGATATCCTTATAAACAATACCCTGGGAGATTTCAGGAAGGTGCTGTGATGCCTTGTTCCTTGTTTATATTTTAAATACCCTGTCCTCAGTAACTACTGCCGTAATAAGATTGTGCGGCGTCACATCAAATGCAGGATTGTATACAGGCACATCAGCTGAAACCTGTGTGTCTCCATACCGGGTAACCTCTTCCGCAGCTCTTTCTTCAATCGGGATGCTTTCACCGCTCGGACATTCGGGATCGAATGTCGACATGGGTGCTGCAATGTAAAAGGGTATGCCGTGCGCATGCGCCAGAACGGCCAGACTGTATGTCCCTATCTTGTTTGCGGTATCCAGGTTCTTTGCAATCCTGTCAGCGCCGGTAATTACCGCATCGATTCTTTTCTGTTTCATAAGCCAGCCGGCCATATTGTCCGCGATAAGTGTCACGGGGATATTGTCAGTTTTAAGTTCATAAGCAGTCAATCTGCCACCCTGAAGAAGCGGCCTGGTTTCATCGGCATAAACCATTTTCAGCTGTTTCCTTTCATGAAGTTCCCTTATGATTCCCAGTGCCGTCCCGATGCCTCCTGTGGCAAGTGAGCCTGCATTACAGTGCGTCAGGATGGAAAGGTTGTTTCTGCCGGCGAAAAGATCAGCCCCATGCCTTGACATTTCCTTGTTCGCCCTGGCCTCTTCTACCCAGATGGCTTCGGCCTCTTTCTTTGCAGTTCTGAAAGCATCAGATGAGCCCGCTCTTTCGATTGAGTTAGCCACCCTCCTGACGGCCCATGAAAGGTTAACCGCTGTGGGACGGGATGATATAAGAACATCGGACGCACTTTGCAGATCCGCTCCCGACTGCACAGCAAGAACCAGACCGTAGGCTGCGGCAATTCCGATTGCCGGTGCGCCTCTTACCGCAAGCGTCTTGATAGCTTCGGACACTTCATCAACTCTTGTGCATTTTATCCAGGCTTCTTCTTTTGGAAGCCTTCTCTGGTCCAGGATAAAAAAAGAAGAACCGTCAAAATAAAAAGGCCTGATCATTTCCAAACACGCTCCTTTGATATTTTAGCGGCATTTACAGTATTTGAAATTTTAAGTAAAAACCGTTTACTTTATCTTATTTCCTTGATTCTAAAACAAACACTATTATAATTATTATCTACTTACAATAAGACA
>CAYNVT010000087.1:0-17206 GCA_964400685.1 uncultured Bacteriovoracaceae bacterium
GGCACCCACGATGGTGTGAATCTCGTCAATAAAGAGAATGACATTATCCCTGCTGTTGAGCTCTGCAAGCACACGCTTCAACCTTTCCTCGAAATCGCCCCTGTATCTTGTTCCGGCCAGAAGCGCTCCCATATCGAGAGAATATATCTTTGCTCCTCTCAGCGGTTTTGGAACCCTGCCTTCCGCAATCCGCTGGGCAAGCCCTTCAGTGATTGCAGTTTTACCGACGCCGGGTTCTCCTACATGGATGGGGTTGTTCTTCAGCCTGCGGCAAAGAACCTGTACTGTCCGTTCTATTATGTCTTCCCTTCCGATGAGAGGGTCCATTTCTCCCAGCTTCGCCTTTGCCACTAGTTCGGTCGTGAACATCTCGAGGAAGCTTTTTTTGTTTTTACCTTCCTTTCTTTCTTCAGAGGTTTCGGCATCGGTGCTTGTACTCTCTTCACGTGCGCCACCTGGAAGAAGCGATATTCCGTGAGAGATAAAATTGAGTATGTCAAGTCTGGTTATGCCCTGGCTTGCCAGATAATAAGATGCAAATGATTCCTCTTCATCAAACATAGATACGATTATGTCTCCTATATCAAGAATTTCTTTCTGCGCAGACGCCGAGTGAAGAAAAGCCCGCTCCATGACGCTGTGGAACTGTTCGGAGATGACGGGCTCAATGTTCCTTATTTTCGGCATTCTTTCATCGAAGTGACGGCTGAGGCTTAACTTGAGCGTCTCAATGTCGCCGCCGCAGTTTTCGATTATCTCTATCCCTTCGGGCGAAAAAAGCATCGCATATAAGAGATGCTCAGGCGTCAGATATTCATGTCCGCGGTTTTTTGCCTCGCTCAATGCAGCCATAATGACAAGGTTGAGGCTTTCGCTGTTTTCCATAGTTTTTACCTTCTTACGCTTCTTCATACGAGCATTTGAGCGGATATCCACGCTGTCTGGCCATACTGTGGACCTGCACTATTTTGGTAAGCGCGATATCGAGCGTATATACACCTGCGACACCCCTGCCTTTCTTGTGCACATCCATCATAAGCATCGTGGCTTCCGCAGCCGGCTTGTGAAAGACCGAAACAAGTACTTCCACAACAAACTCCATTGTAGTGTAATGGTCGTTGTGAATGATTACCCTGAACATTCTGGGAAGCTTTATCCCTTGTTCGGGAAAGAGCTTCGTGTTCTCATCGGCATATTCAATCGGGGCATTATTATCAGACATAAGCTCACCTCTATCAGATGTTGCCTATGATCTCGTTAAGCACCTCTTTAAGCTTGCCTATGCTGTACGGCTTCGGAATAAAAGTCTTAACCCCGAGCGCAATGAGCTCCTCGATACGGTTGTCTTTGGCATAGCCTGAGCTGATTATAACCTTCACGCCGGTATCAACCTTCTTCATTTCAAGGAAAGATTCCCTGCCGGATTTAAGCGGCATGTTCATATCAAGCAGTACAGCGGAAATTTCCTTGTGATGCTTCCTGTAAAGTTCTACCGCCTCTTCACCGTCTGAAGCCGTAATGGTTCTTAATCCGATTATTTCAAGCATTTCACATATTGATTTGAGGGCCAGCTTGTCATCATCTACGACAAGAACCAGCTCTCCCTTGAATATATTTTCGTCATTTTCTATTTCAGTTTCCATGGTTTTCTTTCCGAAATATACCGGCAGGAAAACATTGAATCTGGAACCAATACCCGGTTCCGAATATACGGTAATGAAACCCTTATGCTCCTTTACAATACCATAAACCATTGCAAGGCCCAGCCCTGTTCCCTCCTGGACCTTTTTTGTAGTGAAGAAAGGATCGAATATCTTTGATAAGAGCTCTTCAGGTATCCCGACTCCTGTATCGGTAACGCTCACCATCCAGTAATCACCGATTGCAGCTTCGGTGTGGGTTAAGCAAAAACGGGAATCGGCGTACATTTTTTCAATTTCGACGCTTAACTTGCCTCCTGAAGGCTCATCCGGGTTCCTCATGGTTGTCATTGCATGAGCGGCATTGATACAAAGGTTCAGAAGCATCTGCTCCATCTGCGTCTTGTCGGCAAATACGATTGCAGGTTCGCTGTATACGCTTTCCATGATTTCGATTCTTTTATCGAGAGAGCTTTCGCAGATATTTATTACATGTCTGATAGAGCTGTTAAGGTCTACAGGGACATATGAAAATTCCTGTTTGCGCGATATGGCGAGAAGACGCCTCACCATATCTATTGCCCTGTTCGAAGACTCCTCCATAATCGAAAGCTGTTTGTCAAGATAGACGGGGTCAATCGGTTTGTCTCTTTTGCGTATATACTGGACAAGAGAAAGGGGGCTGACAATGCCCATCAGGGCATTGTTGAAATCGTGAGCTATTCCTCCTGCAAGTGTTCCCAATGTTTCCATCCTCTGCATATGGCGCAACTGCTGCTCTTTTTTTTCAAGTTCGGTGATATCATCTGCAAGAATAACAGAATCCCCCGGTACCCCGGGGTCCAGCGGTGTTATGGCGATATTATAGAATTTTTCGTCTCCGTTTTCGAACTTCACCCTCTCGCGTAATACCGAAATACCAGAAGTGATAACATTTTGAAGATCTTCCTTATGCTCGCTGATAAGAGGCAGAATGTTCCAGACAGGCTTACCCTTGGCATCATTTGCGGCAATCCCAGTAAGTTTTTCCGCAGGCGTGTTCCATTGTCTTACAACACCATCACCATTTACAGATACAAGTATTGATGAGAGGGAATTAAATACCTTATTCAGATATGTCCAGGTCTGGGTCAGTTTGTTTTCAACAATTTTCCTTTCTTCAATATCCCTGTCCAGTTCGATATTCTTATTATAGAGTTCATTTGTTTTTTTCACGAGTTCCTTCGCTATCTTTTCCTCTGCTGCAAATGCCCGGGACAGACGGATGGAAAGCTGGTACGAGAGGACAAGGACGAATATGAACATGGCATAGGGAGTTAATGCAACACTGCGGGAGAAAACAATATTGTTCGATGTCAAGACATCGATAATCATACAGATAAATATGAGAACGAATGCTGAGAGTATAAGTACGGCATCATCGCGTTTTTTGATAACGGCGGATATATTGATAATCAGGCACAGAACAAGGACAATTATAAGTCCAAGCATACATGCCTGAAGCAAATATGAACTGATATAGGTCGGTGTGAGAATTGCAAACACCGATGCAACGGCGGAAATAATCCATACAGCTTTCTCCGTTCTTTTGAAACCCTCATCCGGGAATATCGAGCAGAAAAAGGACAGGAGCGATGGCGGAATCAGATACAGACCTACATTTAATGCCTTAAACAAAATATCTCTCGGGACATTCGGAAAGAAGAGCGTGAAAAAATAAACCTGAGAATAAGAAGAGATCAGAACTACTGATGCCCCCAGGCAGAACAACCCGAAATAAAGATAGGCGGGATCTCTCCTGCGTTGAAAGAAAAATATGATCTGATAAAGCCCTATAATCAAAAGACTTCCCAGAATAAAAAAGTCATAGAATATCTTTTTTCCGAAAATCATTTCCATGCTGGTCTCGGGGCCGAAGTATATTATTTCGCCGGGACCGCCGTTTACATAACGGAAATTGGATATCTGAAGGATTATCTCAGCTTCTTTTCCTGGAATATTGCAGTCAAATACGCCAGGCCTGTTGAGCGGAATTTCATCTTTATAGGTGGTCCCGACTTTTCCCTGGGCTGCAACAAGCTGACCGTTAACAAACAGCTTATAAGCCACATTGACTAATCCGATATAAAAAGAGAGTTTCTTGATATCTCCGTTTGTAAGGATTTTCAGACGGTATGTGGCATATCCTTTTGCCGGCAGGCTTTTTCCATTAACCTTGATATCATTCCAGTAAGCTGGAAGTTCGGCATATGTTGTCATTTCGGGTTTTGAGGACCCGGTAAAATCATCTGGCGTAAGAAGTTCCTTCCAATAGAATTCCCATTCTCCAACAAGCTTCACATTGCCGTTTTTATTAAAGTCCCACTGGCTGAGGTCCATAACGCCCTTGATCGTGGCAGGCTGACGGGTGGTTTTCTGGGGGGCACAGGCCGCCGCAATGCAAAAGATAAGGAATGCCGCACTAAGCATGGCGGTGATATCAAGTATAATTCTTTTCCTGAAGCGCATACTTCTCCCTTAAAATTTCGCAACTAAAACAAACTATCGGAATTTAAAGGGGGTTTCTTTAATTCTATTTCTAGGAAATTTTCCCGGGTCTCCTTTTAACCCTTGTCGCAGCTTTTGCTGCAGCCTTTTTCTTTAAGAGAGGTACAACGGCAATGGTATAAAGCGCGCACAGAACAAAGAAAGCAGCCATCACAATTGCCACCCAGTAGTTTGAGAAGAGGATATTTCCTGCATAATCTCTGCTTTTATCAATGAATATACCGATGAGAAGTCCAGTGAAAACGACAATTGTTATGATCGGAATAACGTAACCTCCCGGTACTTTAAAATCTCTGGGATTATCAGGCATTTTCCTTCTGAGTTTAATCACGCATACGGCCATTACCACATAGATAAAGCATTCCAGAGCAGCGGCCATTACGATGATGAAAAGGTATTTCCCTGTAAAAAGAATGAGAAAGCTTATAAGAAGTGCAAAAATCATCAGTCCGAGTATCGATACCCAGGGTGTTGCATAATCGGGGTGAAGTCTGCTGAAGGCCGTCGGCAGGACATTGTCGCGCGACATGGCATAGGCGAAACGTGAAGTATTGAGAAGCCCCGAGTTAAAGGATGTGACCGACGCGAGGATGCTCATGATCATGAAAAGACCTATGCCTACTTTACCAAACAGGTTTTGTCCGAGAAGTATATGTGGAATTGGGGTTCCCGAAAGCTTTTGTTCCGGAGTCAGCCCAATCCACATCCCGACCGTGAACAGGGCGTATGTTACGGAAAGGAGGCCTATCGCTATAAACATGCCCTTGCCTATCAGCCTGTAATCGGTAGTTTCCTCCGCCAGAGGCGTTACCCATTCAAAACCTACAAATAAAAACACTCCGACGGCTGCTGCATTGATTATATTGGACAGGGTAAATTTGGAGCTTGCCAGTGCGGGTTTGATGTCCACCCCGAACTTTGAAATCGAGTAGATGGATACCATAACAAGAAAGCTTATCATCACGTAGGTCATTACATCCTGGACAAAGCCTGTCAGCTTGACCCCTCGATAATTTATGGCGGCAACAAAGATAATAAAAAAAGTCATCCAGAAGAACTTGTCTACAATCGGGCCTATTACGGTAAAGGAATTAACTATGACGCTGGAAAGAAGATAGCTTTCCGCACCGACCATCGAAATTCCGAGAATGACATAAAACGTCCCGATGATGATGGCTGTCTTTTCATTGAACGCCCTCTGGATAAAGAGCTTTATACCGGCAGCTGTCGGGTACTGTGAGGTAAGTTCAGCAAAGCACATTGCTGAAAGGAGACATAATACACCGGCAATGAGCACTGATATCCATGCAAGCTCTCCTACCAGAATGGTTGCAACCTGGAATCCTGCAATATAGCATGATGTAGCCAGCGCCATCCCGGCTGAAGCCGATGTCACTGTCCTTAATTTCAGAACCTTTTTTAGTGTGGTCATGTTAACCTCCCAGTATAGCTAATAAGCTGATGAGCTGTTAAGCAATATTAAATCAGAAATGTCTTGTGGAGATTTCTTAACCTGCATGGCATTAGAACAAAGCAGTCCAAGGAACGACAATGTCGAAGCAACGGTTTTACTCTGCCATTCCTGTTCCGGATTGCATTCAAGATGATGCCGAGGAGGCAAGGAGGAAGCGACGCAGGCATACTTTTAACGTATGTCGAGGAGCATTCCGACGCAGCCGACAAAGGCAGGGCTTGAATGCATCCCGGAACCTAGGCGTCAGGCCATATTATCATTGTTATGGCGTCAAGCCGAACCACATCTTCCTGCGACGCCTTCACCCTGATCTCTCCCTGAAGATATTTCTGTGACGGGTTAAGGTCTCCCCAGAACATGTCGCAGAGGTTTTCGCTGATTGTAGTTACAATGATATCCGGAGTACCTTCAGCACCTGCGCCGAACGATACGATCTCACCGTTTATCACGTTCATTGTGAACCAGTCGCCTGTATCCTCGGCATTGAAGTGCAGCAGCTTGGTCCAGTCGCGCTGCATCCTGCGAAGCCTTTTGTTTTCATTGCAATTCACCTGGTAATCAGTCAGAGCATCCAGAATTTCCTGTGATGTAGCCACTATTCAACCCTCCCATCTTATATGTCATTTCGACCCGGAAGCAGCCGGGAAGAAATCATGTCCTAATCGTTTTTCCCTATCCCCTTCTCTCCTGAGAGTTCCTTCATGGAATCTTCGAGTGCGTTCAGCACCTCATCAACTTCTTGAGGCGTAATAACAAGAGGCGGCATAAACCTGCATATGCTGGGATCGTTTCCCGTATAAATCGCAAGCACACCCCTGTCCGAAAGTTTCTTCGTCATGCGAGGACCGATGGATTCATTCGTATACTGCAGGCCCATCATGAGCCCCTTCTGCCTGACTTCAAGCAGCAGGTCGGGATATTCTTTCAAGAGCCTGTCGAACCCGGCCTTAAAGCGCTGTCCCATCCTTTCCGCATTACCGTGCAGGTCATTCTTTGTTATGTAATCAATTGTAGCCAGCCCCACTATGCAGCCGAGGTCGGAACCGCCGAATGTGGACAGATGGACGAAAGGGTGCGGAATGAAGAAGTCGTTGATCTCTTCCTTGAATATGGTTGCCGATATAGGGTAGATGCCCCCGCCGAGCGATTTTGCTATTGTCATTATATCCGGCACAACGCCCCAGTGCTCGCAGGCGAACATCTTTCCCGTACGGCCGAAACCGGTTTGTATCTCATCAAGGATCAGCAGAACTTCGTTCTCATCACAGATTTTCCTGACTTCAGCCAGATATCCTTCAGGCGGGATATTGATGCCGCCTTCGCCCTGTATGGTTTCAAGTATGACGGCCGCGGTTTCCTTGTTCACTGCATTTCTTATCGCTTCGGCATCGCCGAAAGGAACCATAGTGAAGCCCGGCATCAATGGCTCGAACGACTCCTTGTATGCGGCGCGCCCTATTGCGGAGAGTGCGAACCCCGTATGGCCGTGATAGGCCTTGTCTGTATAGATTATGCCAGGCTTCATAGTAAAGCCCCTGGCGATCTTGATGGCGGCATCAACAGCCTCACCGCCTCCCGCACCGAATATGGTGCAGCTAAGGTCGCCCGGTGTAATTTCGGCAAGCCTTTTTGCAAGGTCCGCCTTCTGTTTTGAGCAGAGCAGGAAGACGCCGATGTCGTAGGTATCGAGCGCCTTTTTCAGCGCATCCGCTATCTCCTGATTGCCCCTTCCTACATTCATTATACCCGAGCCTGTCTGGCAGTCGATATAGCGCTTTCCGGCAATGTCCCATGAACAGGCTCCGCTGCGCTTTTCCTCGATGATGTCAATGCCCGCGCTTTTCATGGTACGGACCTTCATGGGGTTGATGAATTCGGCAAAATCTTTCAAGGCCTGCTGCTTGATTTCTTCAGGTGTGCTCATATGTTTCCACCTCCTTATTATACAGAGCGTGATAACTTCACATACCTTTGTCGCTCCTTATCTCGTCATTCCGGCGTACACTAAAAGTACGCCTCATTCCTCGATTTCGTCGCTCCTCGGTCTGTTTTGTTCTGACGCTCTGAATGCTTATCTATTGATGTTTTTATGATTAATAACAACTATTTACTACTCCAAGACTATAATTGGTGCAAATAATAATTTAACTATAATATCTTCAACCAGATAAGTTTTAATAAATATCTTATTGTTAGAGGATTTACAGCAACAACAATCCATGCATGTTCGGGAAAAGCCCACCAGATCAGAAAAGTCGGGTAAGACAGTCCAATAATAAATTTCTGGAGTTTTGATGATGGAGCAAAGATTATTCTCTGGAAAAGAAGTTCTAAAGGCAGCATTATCATTAAAAGAAATCCAAGTATAATTGGTATAAAGAAAAATGCTATCCCAGGATGCATATTGGGTTGATAGCCCATAAAATCGTAATAGAAGACTCTTAACGAAACAACCACAATCAAACCAGCAAAAACCCCAAAAATTATTAAACCAATTGATCTCTTATAATTTTTGATGAAATTCTTATCATCCATTTTTTTTAGTAGATTTTCCCTGATATATCCCGAGCCAGGTCTCGGCGAAACGGTAGAAACGGCCTTCCTCTATAGCTGTTCTCATGTCGCGCATGAGGTCCTGATAAAACGTGAGGTTGTGTATGGTTGCAAGCGTTTCGGCCAAAGGGTCGCCGATGTGAAACATGTATCTGAGAACCATGCGCGGATAAGTCCGGCAGGTGTAGCAGCTGCACTTCGTGTCAACAGGATATCGGTCTTTACGGTATGATTTATCCTTTATGCGGAGCTTGCCTGTTCGCGTGAACAGTGTTGCGTTCCTGGCAAAGCGCGTGGGAATAACGCAGTCGAACATATCCATGCCGAGTCCCACTGCAGCGATCAGATCTTCGGGAAGACCCACACCCATAAGATATCTGGGCTTATCCAGAGGAAGCAGAGGCGCGGCGAACTTCACGGCCTGCTTCATGAGGTCGTGGCCCTCGCCCACACTCACGCCGCCAATCGCGAAGCCATCGAAATCGATCGAGGTGATGTCTTTTGCACTCTTTTTGCGCAGGTCTTCATAGACACCGCCCTGTATTATGCCGAACAGGAACTGGTGAGGTGAAAGCTTGAACTCTCTGCACCTTTTTGCCCAGCGTGTCGTCCTTTCGACGGAGCGCTTAACGTAATCGTGTTCGGATGGAAATGCCACGCATTCGTCAAACGCCATTACAATATCGGCGCCAAGGTCCCGCTGAATCTCCATCGAGCGCTCGGGAGAAAGAGTTATCTTCTCTCCGTCTTCCTCATATTTGAATGTCACGCCTTCTTCGGTTATTTCCCTCTCGGGAAGCGAAAACACCTGAAACCCCCCTGAGTCGGTGAGTATGGTCTTGTCCCAGCCCATGAACTTATGGAGCCCGCCAAGATGCTTAACCGAAAAGAGCCTCTCTCCCAGCGAGAGGTGATAGGTATTTGCAAGGATGACTTCCGAGCCTGTCTCAGCAACATCCTTCGCAGGCGTTGACCTCACGAACCCGGCTGTGCCGACAGGCATGAATGAAGGCGTCTGAACTGTTCCGTGTTCTGTCGTGAACTCACCCCGCCTTGCCCTTCCGTCTTCAGCAAGGAGCCTGAACAGGATATCTTTCATCTTAAGTTTTTGAACTCAGTTCAATAGAGCGCTTATAGGCAAACCACACTGCATCACTCACAGCGGCACGAAATCCCCTGTTTTCAAGTATTGCCAGCCCCTCGGCGGTTGTACCGCTTGGAGATGTTACCATATCCCTGAGTTCAGCCGGGTGCTTTCCCGTCTCAAGAACCATGGCGCCCGAACCCTTCAATGTCGCAGCAGCAAGCTTGATGGCGATATCTCTGGGAAGTCCGGCCCTTACACCGCCGTCGGCCATCGCCTCAATCAGCGCAAAACAGTATGCAGGGCCCGATCCTGACAAGCCTGTTACAGCGTCTATCTGGGATTCGTTAAGCTCGACGCATATGCCTATTCCTGAAAATATATCACGTGCGATTCCAAGGTCTTCATGGGTGCATGTGGATGAGCCTGCAATCGCGCTGGCGCCTTCAAGCACCAGAGCAGGCGTGTTGGGCATCACGCGCACCACCCTTGCGCTTTCCCCGAGAACGGATTGAATGGCAGCAATTGATATGCCTGCTGCAATTGTTATTATCAGTTTGCCTTCAAGCTCGTTCTTTATGATCTTTATCGCAGGCAACACCTGTGACGGTTTCATTGCGATTACTACCGCCCGTGAAGCCTTTGCAAGGTCATGGGGAGACGCCGATACAATCAGGCCGAATCTGGACTCCATATGCACCATACGCTGGCTGTTGACATCATATGCTGCAATACCTGAAGGGCTGTAAAGTTTTTTTCTGATTATGCCGCCGATAATGGCCTCAGCCATGTTTCCCGCACCGAGAAAACCTATCGCTATCATTTGCGCCTCCATCTTGGATCTTCAGTTGAGTAATTACAGAAAACAGATTGCCACACAACAGAAAAGCAAGTCAATAAAACTGGAGTAGTGAGTTATGAGTGAAGAGTGGTGAGTTGAAGAACAGAAAACCATCATTCCATAATTAGTCGTAAGACATATCTATCATATAAAGGTCTTGCCGGCTTGTTCTTTCTCACCACTCACCACTCATAACTCTCAACTGTTAACTGCATGTTGACATAATATTTTAAGTGTTTATGTTCAGGAATGTCATGAAACACACAAACCATAAGAGGTGAGGCATGCTGAACACAAAAGATTATATCCAGCTCGAAGCAACCTACGGGGCAACAAATTACAAACCGCTCGATGTCGTTCTTACAAAGGGACAGGGCATCTGGGTCTGGGATGTCGACGGCAGAAAATACCTTGATTTCCTTTCTGCATATTCGGCCGTAAACCAGGGACACTGCCATCCGAAGATTGCTCAGGTCATGAAGGAACAGGCTGATACTCTGACGCTTACATCACGCGCATTCAGAAACGATCAGCTCGGGCTTTTCTATAAAGAACTCTGTGAGCTTACCAATTCGCATACTATCCTGCCCATGAACAGCGGGGCCGAGGCGGTCGAATCCTGCATCAAAGCGGTGCGAAAATGGGGCTACCGCGAAAAGGGCGTTCCCGAAGGCCAGGCAGAGATTATTGTCTGCGAGAATAATTTTCACGGCAGGACAATAACCATTGTAGGTTTTTCAACGGAATTCCAGTATCGCGACGGATATGCCCCTTTCACTCCAGGATTTAAAATCATTCCATTTGGCGATTCAAAGGCCCTCGAAGATGCTATAACTCCGAATACCGTTGCATTCCTTCTCGAACCCATCCAGGGTGAGGCCGGAATAATCATCCCACCCGATGGATATCTTAAGGAGGTCAGGCGCATCTGTACTGAGAACAACGTCACCATGATAACGGACGAAATACAGACCGGCCTTGGCCGCACCGGCAGACTGCTGGCGGAAGAGCATGAAGGCGTCGAGGCAGATTTGACACTTATCGGTAAAGCGCTTTCGGGAGGCTATTACCCGATTTCGGCAGTGCTTTCCAACAAAGAGGTCCTGGGTGTTTTCCAGCCCGGCGATCACGGCAGCACGTTCGGAGGCAACCCTCTTGCATGTGCGGTCGCGCGCATGGCACTCAAGGTCCTTATCGAAGAGGGAATGATCGAGAACTCGGCAAAGATGGGTGCATACCTGATGGAGAAGTTAAGCTCTATAAAGAGCGCGCATATCAAGGAAGTGCGCGGCAGGGGATTGCTGATAGGGCTTGAGCTTCACGCCTCGGCAGGAGGCGCGCGGCGCTTCTGCGAAGCGCTCATGGCAAAGGGCCTTCTGTGCAAGGAAACTCATCAGCACGTCATACGTTTCGCCCCGCCCCTTATTATAAAAAAAGATGAAATCGACTGGGCATTAGCTCATATTGAAAATGTTCTGACTACACTATAAGAATAACAATTGCGGCAGGTTCAATTACCTGCCGTATCATTTTAAAATTTAATTCGTTACATGGAGGAAACATATGAACAGCGGCATAGGATTTGATAATGAACTATATTTGAACGAGCAGGCGAATTACATCCTTGAGAGGGTCAACCGATTCAACCACAAGCTCTACCTGGAATTCGGAGGAAAGCTCCTCTGGGATTATCATGCCGCTCGCGTGCTTCCAGGCTATGACCCGAATGTGAAAATGAGGCTTCTGCAAAAGCTCAAGGACAAGGCGGATATACTGCTCTGCATATATGCAGGCGATATCGAAAGGAAAAAGATCCGTGCGGACTTCGGCCATACCTATGATGCAGATGCCATGAAGATGATCGATGACCTCAAACGCTGGGACATCGATGTTGCAGGAATAGTGATAACACGATTCGATTCCCAGCCATCGGCAATACTTTTTAAAAACAAGCTGGAAAGGCGAGGCATAAAGGTCTACACACACCGTTTTACAAAAGGCTACCCGACGGATGTCGAGCGCATAGTAAGCGACGAGGGCTACGGGGCAAATGAGTATATCGAGACAAAAAAGCCGCTTGTCGTTGTAACAGGGCCGGGACCCGGCAGCGGCAAACTTGCAACATGCCTGACGCTACTTTATCATGACTACAAGCGAGGACTGAAAGCCGGATACGCAAAATTCGAGACCTTCCCAATCTGGAGCATACCGTTGAAACACCCCGTTAACATTGCCTATGAAGCAGCCACTGCCGATATCCGGGATTTCAACCTTATCGATCCCTTTCATCTTCAGGCCTACAACGAAGTATCGGTGAACTATAACCGTGACGTGGAGGTATTCCCGGTTGTCAGGCGCATTCTGGAGAGGATTACTGGCGGGGAAAGCTTTTATAAGTCGCCTACCGACATGGGCGTAAACCGGGCAGGCTTTGCAATCATTGATGATGACATCGTTCAGGAGGCAGCAAAACAGGAGGTAATAAGGCGCTTTTTCCGTTATCAGTGCGAATATGTCATGGGCTTTACCGACAGGGAAACGGTTCAGCGCGCAGAGCTGCTGGTAAAGGATTTCGACCTGATGCCTGAATACAGGAAGGTTGTTGAACCAGCCAGAAAAGCTGCCCTGGAAGCTCAACTGACGCAGATAAAGGGCAATGAAGGAATCTATTGCGGCGCCGCCATTGAACTGAAAGACGGCACAATATTAACGGGCTGCAACTCGCCGCTTATGCACGCGGCATCCAGCGTGGTGTTACATGCTGCAAAACATCTCGCCGAGATACCGGGAAAGATCAAGCTCCTGCCGGCGAGCATCACTGATTCATTAAGCCATTTCAAACAGGAAATCCTTGAAGAACATGCCGTAAGCCTCGACCTACAGGAAGCCCTCGTAGCACTCAGCATAAGCGCTGCAACAAATCCGGCGGCACAGCTTGCAGTTGAAAAGCTGAAGGAGCTCAAGGGCTGCGAGGTGCATATGACTCACATACCTACTCCGGGGGACGAGGCGGGATTGAGAAGGCTTGGAGTTAATGTTACGAGTGACCCTGATTTCGCAACAAAAAATCTGTTTATATCCTGATTGAATTATTATGGATGGCCGGTTGAAACCGGCCATCCATAACTTTATAAGTTTATATTGTTTATCATATTAGCCCAGGTAAGCGCTGTAGCCTGATCGCCTTTAATCAGATAGAACCTCATGTGCAGTTCATTTTCAGTCGGATTGAGCGCCTGATAACTGATTTTTTTGCCGTCTATATCAATCCTCGCTGCAAGTACGCCGTAATTATTGTCTCGTATGAGATACAGGCCGCCACCAAGACCGATCAGCCCGTTCGGAATACCCAGGTGTATGGGGTTGTGCTTGATATCGTCTATGCTGATGGTCCTGACCTCGTTTTCGAGCATTGCAGGGCTGTATTCAATCAGATCGGAATCATACGGAAAATCGATGCTGACAAGTCCGGACGGGATTAATGGAATTTTCTTCAGGTTAACATCTGCAACCCATACGTCTTCCTGACCCGGGAAGCTGTACCATTTTATCTGTTTCTTAAAAAGATTGCCGCTTATCTTGATTTCGACAGGGCCTGCTGCTTCAGGAGTAAGTTCCGGCCTTGTCCATGCGTTTGTTAAGAGCGACGGGTCAATAGACTGTATTATTGCCAGGACTGCATCCGCATGCTCCTTTGTATATTCAATTTCCGCAGGGATAGGCCGCCAGCCTGTGCTGTCCGAGACCTCAGCCTTAAGCAGATTCTTCCAGGCCTCTTCGACTTTATCCGGATAAATTGAGCCGTATTTGCGTTCGAACGCCATAAGGCATGAACGTGCAGTCCAGTTGCCGGTCAGAAGGGTGTAATCCTCTTCCCATGGGAATACGTATTTACCCATCCATTGATACACTCCGCTTCCATCGCTGGGACGCCAGGGGGTATCAAGTATAGGCTTAAGGGGAGTTGGTATTTCACCTGCAGCTCTTAAAGCATCAACATATCTGCTAACGGTTGATATCGTACAGCCGTTCTTCACATAATCGGCGAATTTCTTCTCAAGTTTGGCTATCGAGTATTTCACATACATTTTCAGAACTGGAAAGTAAGGATCGAAGCTTGTCACTACTTCGCCGTCTCCGACAAACTCCCAGTCAACTTCGATGCCGGAATCCGGGAAAACAGCACCGCCCTGTCTAAGGACATCCAGCCCTCTGCATGTATAATAAGGCAGCTCAGATGCATTCTGGAACCAGCCGTAGATGCTGCCTGTCATTACTGCAACATTAAATCCATTTCTTGCACCCATATCCGCCATGCCTTCACTGAACATGGCCTCCTGAGCGAATATTGTCCCGGACCTTTTTATGCCGTACTTCTCAAATACCTTATTGTTAATGTTTATCGACCACTGCTGGTCATGTGCCGGATAGGCCAATAGAAGCTGATCCGAATAATGGAATGAAACAAGGTCAACCTGGCCGGAATTGACGATTGTCTTGAATTTTTCCAGTACGGCAGGGTAATTTTCAGCCATGTATTCAATCATCATCCCCTGCATTTCGAAGTCGGCGCCGTATTCAGGGTGTGCAATATAAAAATCCACAAGCGGTTCGAAGCTTTGAATAACCCTTTGATAACAGACTTCACAGCCGGCGACATATTGCAGATTGAAATGGTACATGTTCAATATATAACGTCCGGGCTGATCTGCCGGAGTTGTTGAATCAGATGTCTGCCAATCCGTATTCAAACGCTGGATGTCATCACCGGATGACTGAACACCGGCTGTTTCTCCAGTGCTGGAGCCGTTTTCAACACATCCGGAAAATAACGCGGCAGAAAACAGAATAAGGACATAAAGTATCTTTTTCATTCCCCTCATAACATCCTCCTATAAATATATAAGGCTAACTTGATCATATAAAATACAATGGGAGTCCTCTTAAAGCAATATCTTATATTTTTTTAACAATTCTTGTTGACAGATAAAAATACTACTATATTATTCATACATATGCTGTTTATGAGTATCCGCAGACAAGAAATTTTAAAGAATATCTCAAGTTGCGGATCCCTGCGGTCGATAAGTTTAAGAACGGCAAATAATCACAATCGCATCATACGAAAATCAGTGTTTTTGCCAGTAAATAACAAGGTTTAAAAAACTAAATAATATAAATAAAAGAAGGAGGAACAAAGGATGACAAAGACGGATCTGGTGGCAGTTGTAGCTGAAAAGGCAGGCGGTTCAAAAGCGGCAGCCGAAAAAGCAGTCAATGCAGTAATCGATGGCATCAGCGGCGCGCTCAAAAAGGGAGACAAGGTAACACTTGTAGGATTCGGAACATTTGAGGTTGTCGAAAGGGCAGCCAGACAGGGTGTCAATCCGCAGACAAAGAAACCCATAAAGATCGCAGCTACAAAAGCACCCAAGTTCAAAGCAGGCAAAGGGCTGAAAGAGCTTGTAGCCGGTAAAAAGAAGAAGAAGTAGTTTCATATATAAGATTTTCCAAACTCCCGTAGTCTTCTGCGGGAGTTTTTATTTTGCAATCCTTTAGTATAAGACAATTATATCCTTCTATTCAAATCCGGTATGCTCTCCCAGCCCCCTTCTCCTCAATATGCCTGTTGTAAGACATGAAGGAATACGGTTATTATCCTTTTAATAACTCTTATAGAGGAGACCTTCATGCCAGGAACGATTTTTTATTATACAGGTACCGGCAATTCGCTTTGGGCTGCAAGAAAGATTGCTGATAATCTTAATAATCCTGTCAGCATCCTTTCCATGGTTGGAATGAAAGAAAAACCACACATTGAAGATACAGGCACAATCGGCCTTGTATTTCCCGTATATATATGGGGTGTACCGGCACCTGTGCTTGACTTCGTAAAAAATAACACACTCCTGAAAAGTGATTATATCTTTGCAGTCGCAGTCAACGGAGGCCAGGTTTCAAACACGCTGATGCAGCTTAAAAAGTTCATGGCCAGGAACGGATCAAAGCTCTCCTCAGGCTTTGAAATCAAAATGCCTTCAAATTATATTCCCTGGGGAGGCCCCGGGACCAGAGAACACTGCCGGGAACTCTACGAAGCAGGGGAAAAGAAAATATTAAACATCGCATCGGCCATCAATAATAAAGAGGTACGAGAAGTGGAGAAAGGTCCGCTATGGCAGAGGATTGTCTTCTCGGCCATATACAGGATGAGTTTTTCAATGGTACCGGGAATGGATAAAAGTTTCTGGATCAACGCCAAGTGCAACAGCTGCGGCATCTGCGCAAAAGTCTGTCCGGCGGAAAATATCAGCCTTATTGAAGGCAGGCCGAACTGGAACCATAAATGCCAGCAGTGTTATGCCTGCCTCCAATGGTGTCCCGAACAGGCAATCGAATATGGCAAAAATACCCCGAAATATGAAAGATACCATCAACCGGAAATCAAACTTAAGGATATTATAAAAACCAGATAATAAATAAGGAGCCTGTTTATGAAAAAGTTTTTGGTAAAGTTGATTTCCTTATCTGTTGCCGGTTTTCTTTCATTATCAATAATTCTTGTAAACGCCGGATGCGAGGGAAGCGAATCAAGAAAGGCCATTGATGATACTGTGGAATCGGCTGCCGGAATGGATGCAGTTCACAAGAAAGAAATGATCGAGAAGAAGCTGGATGAGAGTTACAAAAAAGAGGCAGAGCGGGCGGAGAAAGGATTGGAAGGGGACGACGCGGAAGCTTCCGGCAGCAGTCCGGGAAAAGACGGGCAATAAGGCCTTCCGGGAAGTATGAACTGTTCGGGTTATTTTTATTGAAATTATATTTTACTGTTATAATAAGGTTTTCGGAAACGGAAAGAATATGGAACTTGAGAATAAATATTACCCGGTTTTTCTGGACCTCGAAGACAAGCTGTGCGTTGTCGTCGGGGGAGGAGCAGTTGCATTCAGAAAGATTGAGTCGCTTCTTGCCAATGGGGCTGCCGTAAGGGTTGTAGCGCCTGAAATATCCAGATCCATAATAAGGTTCCAGGGTCTTGAAATCAGAAAGAAACAGTATGACAAATC
>CAYNVT010000088.1:0-17151 GCA_964400685.1 uncultured Bacteriovoracaceae bacterium
CGGTACGATCTGTCCGTTAACTTTTGCGCCGGTGCACTGGTTACCAAGCTCGGTGTGTATGGAATAGGCGAAATCTAGAGGGGTTGAGCCCGATGGGAACCTGTGAACGTCACCCTTCGGAGTAAATACATATACCTCCTCGGGATAGAGGTCTACCTTAACGCTTTCAAGGAATTCCCTTGGGTCATGCAGTTCCTTCTGCCATTCGAGCAGGCGTCTCAGCCATGTGAATTTTTTCCCGTCCTGGTCTGTAAGGCCTGTACGCTCCTTGTACTGCCAGTGTGCGGCAATGCCCTCGTTTGCAATGCGGTCCATCTCATGCGTTCTTATCTGGAATTCGATTCTTTCGCCTACAGGGCCGAAAACTGTCGTATGCAGCGACTGGTACATATTGGTCTTGGGCATCGCGATGAAATCCTTTATCCTCGATTGTATGGGTTTCCAGAGGGAATGAATAATTCCCAGGACTTCATAGCACTCGGCGACCGTGTCGACAATGATCCTGATTCCGAGGATATCATAGACACCCTCGAACGGTATGCCTTGTTTCTTCAGCTTCTGATAGACGCTGTACAGGTGCTTTATCCTGCCGTTGACTTCTGCTTTCAGTCCCTGCTCTTCGATTTTTACTTTGACCCTGCCCATTATATCGCCGAGATAGCTTTCCTTTTCCTTTGCCACCGTTGTGAGTTTTGATTTGACAGTGTTGTAACCTATCGGGTCGAGATACTTGATGCTCAGTTCCTCGAGTTCAATCTGCATCCAGTGAATTCCAAGACGGTTGGCGAGCGGGGCATAAATATCAAGGGTTTCCTTTGCTATCCTCTGCTGGGCCTGCGGGTTGTGATGATCAAGTGTTCTCATATTATGAAGTCTGTCAGCCAGCTTTATCAAAAGTATCCTCAAATCCTTGCTTACCGCCAGCAGCATCTTTCTGAAGTTTTCGGCCTGATGCTCCTCGAGGGAATGGAAATGAATCTTGCTTATCTTTGTGAGCCCGTCGACGATAACGGCGACCTCGTCATCGAATGTATTTTTAATGTCATCAACCGTTGTGAGGCTGTCTTCAATCGTATCATGCAGGAGCGCAGCTGCGACTGCTACCGCCCCGAGATGAAGCTTGGCTGTCAACAGTGCGACTTCCAGGGGATGATTAAGATATGGTTCTCCACTCAGCCTCATCTGTCCCTGATGAACACGGGCCGAAAAGACATAGGCCTTTTCAACCGGGCGCAGGTCGGCATCGGGCTCGCTGGCAGATACAGCGTCAAGAATATCGTTAATTCTTACCGTCAATAATAATTCCTTTTTCCCTCAGCATCTCAGCCAGTGTTTTAAGGGCGTCGGAGGGGCTGACTTTTGTCACATTGCCTGTAGCCCTTTCCCTTATCTCTATGAGGCCTTCCGCAAGACCTTTCGAGCCTATTGTAACCCTGTATGGAACACCTATGAGATCGGCATCCTTGAACTTGAACCCCGGCCTTAAATCCCTGTCGTCAATGAGCACATCCAGACCTGTTTGCTTTAGTACCGAATATAAATCTTGGGCCGTTGCCACAACCTGTGGATTTCTTAAATCCAGGGGGAGCACTATCACCGAAAACGGCGCAATAGGCAGAGGGAATATGATGCCGTCACCGTCATGGTTCTGTTCTATGGCGGCTGCGACAACCCTGCTTACTCCAATTCCGTAGCAACCCATTATCATTGGTTTGAGGTCACCCTTTTCGTCAAGAAAATCTGCATGCATTGTTTTTGAATATTTGGTCCCCAGTTTGAATACATGACCGACCTCTATTCCGCGAATGGCCTCCAGCGTACCGCTGCATCTCGGGCATGAATCACCGGGGAGCGCATTCCTGATGTCATCCGATTTTTCAATCTTCGCATCGCGCGAGAGCCATACATTTTTCAGGTGATGATCAAGCTCATTAGCCCCTGTTACATATGGCCCGTCGTCAAGGGAGATATCCGCCACTATCCTGATTTTAAGCCCGACAGGTCCGGCAAAACCCCTGGGGGCGCCGGTTGCCCTGGCAATCATGTCTTCATCGGCCAGTTCAAGATTCTCGACCCCGAGGGAGCGTTTGAGCTTTGCCTCGTTTACCTCGTGATCGCCTCTGACAAGTGCTGCTGCAATGCCTTTATCGGTATTGTAAATCATGGTTTTGATCAGTGAGGTCTTCTCTATGCCAAGGAATTCGCAGACTTCCTCGACCGTTCTTATGTCGGGTGTATGCACTTTCTCGGGGGAGAAATTACCCGCTGCTTCAGCATTCACTGTCTTCTCCTGTTTTCTGATCTCGGCCTTTTCAACATTCGCCGCATAGCTGCATTCGGTGCAGCTCAGGATAATGTCCTCGCCTGTATCGGCAAGCACCATGAACTCGTGTGAAAAGTTGCCGCCTATAGGTCCGGAATCGGCCTCGACCGCCTTGAATTTAAGCCCGCAGCGTTCAAAGATCTTTTCATAAGCCTTAAATTGAGATTCGTAGCTTTTTTCCGCACCCTGGTCATCCTTGTCAAATGAGTATGCATCCTTCATCATGAATTCACGGGCGCGCATGACCCCGAAGCGCGGGCGTATCTCATCCCTGAATTTTGCCTGTATCTGATAGAGCGTTACAGGCAGATCCTTATATGAGTTCAACTCGGACCTTACCATGTCCGTAATTACTTCCTCATGCGTGGGCCCCAGGCAGAATTCGGCGTTTTTTCTGTCCTTGAATCTTAAGAGTTCCTTGCCGTATATGTCCCAGCGGCCGCTTTCCTGCCATATCTCACAGGGTTGAACTCCCGG
The DNA here is from genome assembly GCA_964400685.1 of uncultured Bacteriovoracaceae bacterium. GTDB lineage: Bacteria > Desulfobacterota > Desulfomonilia > UBA1062 > UBA1062 > DATCTV01. The sequence continues at coordinate 2,801 of CAYNVT010000088.1, forward strand.
CATCAGAACCTCCTGGGCGCCTGCGGCGTTCATTTCCTCTCTGATTATTTTTTCAACCTTTTTGAGAGCCAGCAGGCCATACGGCAGCCAGGAATATATACCGCTTGAAAGTTTTTTTATCATACCGGCTCTGAGCATAAGCCTGTGGCTTGCAACCTCGGCGTCTCTCGGGTCTTCCTTCATCGTCTTTAAAAACATGCCTGAAAACTTCATTCCTTGAACTCCTTTTCGATCTTGTCGGTAATTGTTTTTATTATTTCGTTGTTCTTTATTCTTTTAATTGGCTTGCCCCGCATGAAGAGCATGGCGCCCTTTTTATCGCATGCGACCCCGATATCCGCATCCCTGGCCTCTCCCGGTCCGTTCACGATGCAGCCCATGACCGCAACGCTCATGTGACGTTTAATCCCCGAAAGGCAGTCTTCCAGCTCGGATGCTATCTGCCCTACATCAGCATTGGCCCTGGCGCATGTGGGACAGGAGATTACGCGGATCCCCTCTTTTTTAAGTCCGAGGCATTCGAGAAGGACTTTGCCTGCCACGATTTCCTTTACGGGGTCGGCGGACAGTGAAACACGGATCGTATCCCCGATGCCCTCTTCAAGGAGTATCCCTATTCCGGCGGCACTCCTTATAGCCCCTGAAAACATTGTCCCAGCCTCAGTCACACCGAGATGCAGAGGCCTGTCTGAAATGCGGGAAAATAGTCTGTATGCCGAAACCGTCTCCAGTACATCGGAAGATTTGAGGGAAACCTTTATCGCGTCAAGTCCGAAATCTTCAAGTATCATGACCTGCTCCCGTGCCGTTTCGACAAGCGCCCCCACCCTGTCTTTACCGAACCGGCTCAGCACGGACCTTTTTACCGATCCCATATTCACACCGACACGTACAGGAACTTTATAATCTATTGCTGCTTTGGCGACCTTTTTAACCTTATCCCTCGATCCTATATTTCCGGGGTTTATTCTTATACAGTCGGCACCGGCAATGATTGCGCCAACTGCAAGGCGGTAGTCGAAATGAATATCCGCTACAACAGGAATACCGGCATGTTTTTTTATTTCGGCAAACGCAGCCAGGGATTCTTCATCAGGGATGCTGATTCTGGCAATATCACACCCTGCCTTTTCAAGCGCCGCTATCTGTGCGCACGTGGCTTTGATATCGGTTGTAAGGGTATTGGTCATAGATTGGACGGTTAAAGGCGCACCGCCTCCGACCTGTACCCCCCCAACTAAGATTCTTCGGGTTTTTTCACGGGGTAGCGTCATTTAAGTCAGAATAACACAGACTCAACTTATCACTCAAGTTTATTGCTTTCTTTTTCGATAAGAATACTCATGTTGAAAGTGACACCAGCGAATATCGACAGGATACTCGATGAAATCGAAATACCGACACTGCCTTCGATAGCATCTGCAATAATGGAAAGGACTCTCGACGACTGGGCGAATGCGAAGAACCTTACAGGCATGGTTGAAAAGGACACCGCCCTGGCTGCCAAAGTCCTGAAGGTCGCCAACTCGCCTTTTTATCACCGCATCAAGGAGATCTCCACAATCAGAAGCGCCGTAGTCCTTCTGGGTATGAATGTCTTAAGAAGCATTGTCCTGAGCATTTCTGTCATTAATCTTTTTAACAGCAACAAGAAGAATGTCATCGACCTGTACAGATTCTGGCAGCACAGCATATCATGCGCCGTCTGCTCCAGGATGATTGCGGCAAAAACGCTGCCGGCCTGCGAGGAGGACGCCTTTGCAGCAGGTCTTCTGCATGACATCGGAAAGATAGTGCTTGACCAGAACATATGCCTTGGCGGCGAATATCAGGAAATTATCGAACGTGTAAATTCGGGTACGACCGATGTCATAAAGTGCGAAAACAGCCTTATCGGAATGAACCATGCAGATATCGGCAAAAAGCTTATCGAGAAATGGAATCTGCCGAAAGTGCTGTGTGAAGCCGTGGGGGCGCATCACAAACAGCCTGAAGTGGACATGCTGGACGCAAGGGATGAGATGCTGTGTGCAATCGTAAATATTGCAGACAAGATCACTAACCATCTCGGGCTGGGTATAAGCACCCGTTCCTCCGACTTTATAGACCCGGCTGTTCTGGCAAAGGCCGGACTTGGCAATAAAGAACTGCAGGAGATATCTCTTGAACTGAAAGACAGTGTCACTGCGATCAGCGACGAACTCGGGATTCCGAAAATCGAACCCAAGACGTATTTCGAGATACTGCAGGCGGCCAACACTCAGCTTGGCAGGATGAGTCTGGATCTGGAGCAGAAAAAGCTTGCGCTGGAAAGGCGGACGGTCGAACTTACCGGCCTGAACAGGATGTCCAGCCAGCTGCAATCCTCCATGAAGCTCTCGGAAATTACCGAGATACTGACATCGAATGCGCTCACTATTATGGGGTCTTCAAATGTCAGATGCCTTGTAAGGCTTTCAGGCATGCGGATATTATTTACCGAAAGCGTTATAGAAAAGGGCATTATCTCTACGCGCTCTGGAATCACGAATGCGACGAAGGATATTCTGGTGAGGACCCAGGGCATATACCCGAAACAGAACGGCATAATATATGTGCCTGTCAAGGTGGAAGGCAGCATTATCGGGGTGATTGAATCCACACCGACTGAAGAGCAGCATGAAGATATAACAGAGAGGACTCTTCTTTTAAGGACTATTGCAGAGGTCGGCGGGCATGCAATCGAAAGGGCGACCCTTGTCGCCAAGAACCTGAAGGCTGAAAGGCTGGCGGCAGTCTCAAAGACAGCAATAGCCGCCAACCATGAAATAAACAGCCCCCTTACGACTATCCTTCTGAAGCTGGACATGCTTTTAAGGGACAAGTCAATCAAAACGGAAACTTATGTTACAATCAAAGGGATCAAGGAGGAAGCATCCAAGATAAAAGATCTGGTCAAAAGAATGCTTGAAATATCAGATGTTGTTGAAACCGACTACCTGAAGCATGAAAGCAAAACAGAAAAAATGCTTGATATGAAAACATCTGCAAAGAAGTCTGAAGCTTCTGCTGATAAAAAATCCGAGCAGAAAAAACCTGATAGCGAGACCCCCGGTTTCGAGGATTATCTGGAATGATTGATATGAGCTGGCTGCTTCTTGCCGGGGCGATATTCTTCGAGGTTGCCGGGACGACCTGCCTTAAAATTTCAGACGGCTTTTCAAAGGTTTTGCCAGTTGTTTTAATGATCGTTTTTTATATCGCAAGCATGTACCTGCTGTCGCTCGTGCTTAAAAAAATAGAGGTGGGAATAGCTTATGCCATCTGGTCCGGTGTGGGAACCGCAACGATAACTCTCATAGGCATAGCGTTTTTCAGTGAAAGCATGAACATTCTCAAAATAGGCGGGATACTTCTTGTGATTGCAGGCGTTACAATTCTTAACCTTGCCGGAAGCCCTCATTAAAAAACAGCATTACCAGAAAACAGCCTGACCAGGCTCACCTATACAGGCGCCTGGTTGCTTTTATGTAGAAGGTTTTTTAGCCTCTAAAACCTTCGTCTGATATATAATCTATCGACTGGAATGGATTTTACTTGAGTGATTTTTTTCAAATTATTTTGTTCTGATTCAATATTAAAAAAAGCAAGCCGGCGATTTTTCACCGGCTTGCTTGAATGATAATGTTAACTTGAAAATTTGTTCAGTTTCAGTTTGCGAAATCAATCCATATCGGGGCGGTCACAGCTATCTGTATGCCGCCGTCAGTTGCCTCTATGGTATTCAGCTCATAGATCTTTACAAAATAGTATGTATCACTGGAAAGATGAACTGTGGGCTGCCAGACATATTCTGCTGCATCCTCACTGAAGGTTTTTGTTGCCAGGATAGCGCCCTTATTTGTTATGAGTTCCATCTTGAGTATTGGCTCGTTATCCGTGACTGAGACTGTAAAGGTAATGTCCGGATCGCTGGTAGCAATCTGCGAACCCATCCATACAGAGCCGGCCTTGAAGACAACGCTCATATCAGGATCATCGGTTGAATATACCCTTCGTTTGCGGATTGAATCAAATAGAGCTGCTCTTGAAAGAGATGATGCAACGATCGCCGTGCGGTGACAGTTTGTGTTCATGCTGTGGTTGTCCTGGTTGTTTGCAGGTGCCACGTGCCATCCCTTATCCAGCGCCTTGATGTACTGAAGAACATACTTGTTATCATTGTTGCCTGTTCCGCTGTTGCCGGTCTCAAGGAGGCACATATACTTGTCGTCCTTGGGGATGTATCTGAAGTTGTTGTAGTCCATAATCTGTTCGCCGGGATGATTATACTGGCCGATGCCATTGTTCAAACGCAGCCACATGTAGAACGGATCAACTGCCATGATTGCGATGGTGTTTGTCTGTTTTGCGGTGTCAAAAACATTTATGTGACCCTGAAGAGGATTGCCCCATTCAAAGCCCCTGATTGCGCAGAAGCTGCCATCAGCGTTGTATTTATCGGCGACACTGCCGATTATTTTCCACATGAACGGCAGGACCTGTTCACTGTGGTCTGTAAGCGCGTAGAAATCATACTTTGCCACGTCGCGCGCCCACTTGAAATTGTCTTCCGGTGAGCCCTTGCCGTCCGAGAAATTGCTGTGTGCATGAAGGCTTCCGAAATAGATGTTTAAACCGCCCAGCAGTGCATTCTGATCGGCCATCGCGCTTGTAGCAATTATTGCCACGAAAAACAAAGATAATACTGTTTCAGAAACTAAGCTGAATCCCTTTTTCATGATACCTTCTCCTCATATAAAAATTAGATATTTTTATTATCAAACGATAATTAATTGCAGTTAGCATCTATCGGCTTCTTTGTCCAGTTCATTAAACTTAAACGCCTGTATATTTTACGGTTCAATCGCTATCCCCAGTCCCTTAAGGAATTCTATAGTCTTAAGGGGCTTGTGCGAGACTTTTTCACATAATTCAAAGAGGAACAGGCTTATTTCATTTTTTGCCCTGGCGCTTACATGAAGCCTTGAGAGCAGCCCGGTTTCAAGCATGCATGAGTGTTCCATAAATTTTACAGCCTCTCCCGACATGCCGGTCATAGACAAGGGTTCACCATTTTTAAGGATATCTCTGACATCAAATCCGTATCCCATGGATTTAAGCATTCCCGTCAATGCCGAAGCCCAGAAGCAAAACCACTTTTTTTCGGGACTGAAATATGAAAGGGACCTTCTCAGCACCTCGAACAATTGAGGGTGAGGGTCCAGCGGTGCGAGGTTTACAGCCGGTATCTCAAGCAGTACGGACGCATGCGCAAAGAGGTTCAAATCTTCCCTTGCCCACAGATTGGCGTTTATAAGCTTTGCTTCTTCGAGCCTTAATAATTCCGAGCCGGGTTTTATAAAAAGCTCCGCTTCAATTTCACAAAATGGTTCAAGTGTTCCGGGAAAACGCTTTGTGCTCCTCCTCGCCCCTTTCGCAATTGCATTTATCAGGCCCAGGTTCGGTGACAGCATGATGATAATCCTGTCTGATTCGGAATAATCCCTTGTATTAAGTATTATCGCCCTGGTTTTTATTCTCGGCATAATCCGGCAGTTGTTTGCTTTTCCGGCTTCTTATAATCAGACCTTGGTACTTAAATATATATCATGATCGGATATGAATGCGGTTTTTGCATCCGGTTCAACTGTAATCGAAGATACTTCCCAGTAGCGTACAGCACAGACTGTGCCGGTTATGATAATTGCAATCAGCAAAACGGCTGCCGCTATATACAGGTATGCCCTTTTCCTTGCCTTAGCTGGAGAATCGATTCTCATCGGGGGGGTGATTTTAGTCTTTTCAATCTTGTAAAGCGATTCATCCATAAGCCTGAAAAGCTCTTTTTCATCCATTCCGAATTCTTTGGAAATCACCTGAAGGAAGCCTCTTAAAAAAGCCCTTGGCGGCAATATCTCAATATTGTCCTCTTCGAGCCAGACAAGCGTCTGACAGGATATCTTGGTGCGTCGCTCGATATCTTTAAGGCTTATGCCGAGCCTTTCCCTCTCAGCCCTGAAATACTGCCCTAATGTAAGCCTTTCAATCACCATAACGGCCTCCAGCGTTCCGGAACGCTATCATGCAATTATGCAGGATTCAAGCTTCAACAGGTTTCAATGATACAGGCTCCTTAAAATTTTAACAACCTCCGGTATCGAATCGGTTACTGTAAAGATCGACATGTCTTCAGGCCGGATCATCTTATTCTCGACCATTGTTTTATTCAGCCAGTCAATCATGCCCGACCAGTATTCCGAACCGAAGAGCACGACCGGGAATGGCCTTATCTTGTCTGTCTGAATAAGCGTCAGAGCCTCAAAAAGCTCATCCAGGGTCCCGAAGCCTCCCGGGAAAATGACATAGCCGATTGCATATTTTATGAACATGACCTTTCTTACGAAAAAATACCTGAATGTCAGCTGGACATTCGTGTACGGGTTAGGTTTTTGTTCGAAAGGAAGCTCAATATTGACCCCGACCGATATCCCTCCGGCATCGAGCGCCCCCCTGTTGGCCGCCTCCATTATCCCCGGACCACCGCCTGTTATGATTGCAAAACCCTGGCCCGCCAGTTCAGAAGCCAGCTCTTTTGCAAGAATGTAGTATTTGTCTTCGGGTTTTGACCTGGCAGAACCGAAGAATGTTACTGCCGAGGGAAGTTTCGAGAGCGTCTCAATGCCGTCGACGAATTCGGACATTATCCTGAACACCCTCCAGGATTCATCGGGGTTCATGGAGTCGATCACATATCTGTCATTGTCTTTCATCGTTAATCTCCACCTCTGCTCTGTCTGTTTATCTGCTGTTCGTCTTTTATTAATATTTTCTTGACTTTCAAACGGATGGGTATTAATTCTAGTAAATAGATAGTAATAATAGAAAATGGGAAGAGATATGTGATGAAACTGTCAACCAGGACAAGGTACGGGGTGAGATTGATGCTCGATCTTGCACAGAAACACGGCAGCGGGCCGGTGCTTCTCAAGGACATTGCCAGAGAAGAGGAACTGTCTGAGAAATATCTGAGCCTTATCGTGCTGCCGCTCAAGGCATCCGGACTTATTAAAGCTCTCAGGGGTGCAAGCGGGGGCTATACACTTTCGCGCGAACCTTCGGAGATCACGCTTAAGGAAGTTGTAGAAAGTCTGGAGGGGAAGATATTTCTCGTTGATTGCGTTCCCGATCCTAAATCATGTATGCGTTCGGGTGTCTGCGCTACGAGGGATATATGGCAGATTGTTGCGGATAAAATGACAGAGGTGCTTGAGTCGATGACACTGGCCGACCTTGTCAGGACAAGCAGGGAAAAATCCGGGACAAGCAGCGATTACAATATCTGAGAGGAAAAAATGGAAAGAATATATCTGGACCATGCAGCAACGACTCAGGTAGCAAAAGAAGTGGCAGAAGCCATGGCGCCATGCCTGAGCGAAATCTACGGAAATCCGTCGAGCCTTCATTCATTCGGTCTGGATGCAAAGGACCTTATAGAGGTTTCTAGGCACAGGATAGCTTCATTTATCAATGCACGTGATGATGAGATTGTGTTTACAGGCTCCGGCACCGAAAGCGACAATACCGTTATAAAGGGAATTGCCGAAGCGCTTAAGGGAAAGGGCGACCATATAATAACGACTGCAATAGAACATCATGCCATACATGAGCCTCTTGGTTTTCTGGAAAAGCAGGGTATCAAGGTCACATATCTGCCCAATGACGAAACTGGCCTCGTCGATCCGGACGATCTGAGAAAGGCGATCACGGATAAGACGATTCTTGTAAGCATCATGCACGCAAACAATGAGATAGGGACAATAGAGCCGATTAAAGCCCTTGGTGCGGTGTGCCGGGAAGCGGGTGTCGTTTTCCACACCGATGCGGTCCAGACGTTCGGTCACCTTCCGATCGACGTTAACGATATGAACATAGATCTGCTCAGCGCTTCGGCCCACAAGCTTTACGGCCCGAAAGGTGCAGGGCTTCTTTATATAAGAAAAGGGGTCAAGCTCACTCCTCTCCTTCACGGCGGAGACCAGGAAAGAAGAAGGCGTGCCTCCACCCATAATGTGCCCGGAATAGTCGGCTTCGGCAGGGCGGTTGAGCTTGCGCAAAAAGAGATGCTTATAGAATCGGCAAGGCAGACGGCTATCAGGGACAGACTCATTAAAGAGCTGCTTGCCGCCGTCCCTGAAAGTAAGCTTAACGGACATCCTGTTTTCAGGCTTCCCAATAACGTGAACATATCATTTGCCTATGTGGAAGGAGAAGCGATGCTGCTCAACCTGGATATGGAGGGCATTGCCGCATCCACCGGTAGCGCCTGCACATCGTCAAGCCTTGAGCCGTCGCATGTCCTGACTGCCTGCGGACTGACCCACGAACTGGCGCACGGTTCACTTCGGTTTTCATTCGGAAGGGGCACGAATGAAGAGGAAATCGATCATGTAATAAAGGTTCTGCCGCCGATAATAGCAAAGTTGAGGGCGATGTCGCCCCTTTATAAGAAAGGAGTTAAGTAATGGATAGTACATGCAGGATTTACAATGAGAAGGTGATGGATCATTTCAAAAATCCGAGAAATGTAGGCGAAGTCGAAAATGCTGATGCAACAGGCACGGCCGGTAATCCTCAGTGCGGTGATATCATGGAGCTTTCTCTGAAAGTTGACAATGATGTGATAACCGACGTAAAATTCAAGACCTTCGGCTGCGGAGCGGCTATTGCAACCAGTTCGATGGTGACCGAACTCGTCAAGGGAAAGACCATTGACGAGGCGCTAACGGTTTCCAACAAGGCGGTTGCCGAGGCATTGGGTGGATTGCCGCCTATCAAAATGCATTGTTCTGTTCTGGCTGAGGAGGCGCTCCAGGCTGCAATAGAGGATTACAGGAAAAAGCATCCTAAAGTATAGTGACATGGATATTGCCGAAAAAATAAACAAGCTCAAACGCACGAAGAATAATTCAATACAGGGTGTAGATTATGGAAAATTTTGAGATAATACAAATTGATAAGGGCAGGCTTGTTTCTGCAAACAAAACAGTATGCTCAGAGGTCCCCTTTACCATTGAGGTCAACAATACCGAGATCGCAACCGTGCTGGCGTCTCCGACATACCTTGATGAGCTTGCAGTCGGGTTTTTATTCACATCGGGACTTATTCAGAACCGCGATGATATAAAATCCATATCAGTCGATATGGAGAGGTTCAGGACGTCTGTTACCATTGAAGGAATTCCGGACGATTTTGTTTTCAAGCGCATATATACCTCAGGCTGCGGCAAAGGCGTGATTTTTCATAACCCGATGGATGTGCTTGGAAAGGCCCCTCTTGAAAACGGTTTTACGATACCGGTCACCAGGCTGCTTGAGCTCATGAAGGAGTTTGCTAAAAACCCGCTGGCTCACGGTGAAACCGGAGGGGTTCACGGGGCGGCAATGGCATCAGAGAAGGAAATACTTATTGTGAGGGAGGATATTGGACGGCACAACGCAATCGACAAGGTGATAGGCGCTGCGTTGACCGCTGGAATATGTATGTCCGATAAGGTCCTGCTGACAACCGGAAGGGTATCTTCGGAGATATTCTCCAAGGTGCTCAGGGCCAGATTCCCTGTTATCGCAGCACTCGGCAGCGCGACCAATCAGGCCGTCAAGCTTGCCAGGGTCACAAACATAACTCTTGTAAGCAAGCTCATGGGTCAGCGCGGCGACGTATTGAGCGGGGAACAGAGAATAACTCAGTAATATGGAGACAGTAGACAGGAGTCAGGAGACAGGAGAATAAAATGAGTAAAATAGATAATAAACTGAAGATTGAAACCCTGCTGCTGCACGGGGGCCAGGAACCGGACCCGGCGACGGGCTCGCGCGCAGTACCGATATATCAGACTACATCTTATCAGTTCAAAAGCACCGAACACGCGGCAAACCTTTTCGGGCTCAAAGAGTCAGGCAATATCTATACAAGGCTTATGAACCCGACAACCGATGTGCTCGAGAAGCGCATTGCGCTTATGGACGACGGTATTGGCGCTCTGGCCGTTGCAAGCGGCCAGTCAGCCATTACGCTCGCCCTTTTGAACCTGGCGCAATCAGGAGACGAGATCGTTTCTGCTGACAACCTTTACGGCGGGACATACAATCTTTTTCACAATACATTCCCCAGATTCGGCATAAAGGTCAGGTTCGTCAGGTCGAATGACCTGGGCGCACTGAAGGCAGCCATAACTGAGCGGACAAAGGCGGTGTACGCCGAATCTATCGGAAACCCCAAGCTCGATGTGGCAGACCTTGAGGGTATAGCCGCCGTTGCACACGGCTGCGGCATACCTTTTGTACTGGACAATACGGTGAGCCCGTATATTCTAAGGCCCTTCGATTTCGGGGTGGATATAGCCGTATATTCGGCTACGAAATTCATCGGCGGCCACGGGACATCAATGGGCGGCATCATAGTCGATTCAGGAAAATTTGATTTCGGAAACGGCAAGTTCCCTCTGATTGCAGGCCACGACGAAAGCTATCACGGTCTTGATTTCCAGAAGGCCCTGGGCGCCCGGGCATATATCACAAAGGCCCGTGTGGTTCTCCTTCGCGACCTGGGGCCGGCCTTGAGCCCGTTTAATGCCTTTCTTCTTCTGCAGGGACTTGAAACGCTTCATTTGAGGATGGAAAGGCATTCGGCGAATGCGCTGGCAGCTGCCGGATTTTTTAATGTGCATCCGAAGGTCGAATGGGTAAATTATCCCGGTCTTCCTTCAAGCCCGGAAAAGCCAAGGGCCAATAAATATCTGGGCAGGGGAGCAGGGGCGATTATCGGCTTCGGCATAAAAGGAGGCGCCAAGGCAGGGAGGCGATTTATAGAATCGCTTGAGCTTGCAAGCCACCTTGCAAACATAGGCGATGCAAAGACTCTGGCCATTCATCCGGCTACAACAACACATCAGCAGCTTTCGGAAAAAGAGCAGCTGGCAACAGGCGTGACACCGGATTTCATAAGGCTCTCTATCGGCATTGAAAATATCGAGGATATAATCGCAGATTTTGACCAAGCCCTGGCAAAGGCATAGAAGAATCCAGGAAGTCCACCTCTTTCAAGGGGAGGGACTTCGAAAAGGAGACGATATGATTTACGATGATATAACAAAGACAATAGGAAACACCCCTCTTGTGCGCATCAACAGGATGGCTGAAGGTCTTGGTGCTCAGGTGCTTGTAAAAATCGAGTCATTCAACCCGCTCTCCAGCGTCAAGGACAGGCTTGCAGTTGCCATGATCGAAGATGCCGAGAATAAAGGGCTTATAAAAAAAGGGACAGTAATCATTGAACCCACAAGCGGCAATACCGGCATAGGGCTTGCCTTCGTATGTGCCGCACGAGGCTACCGGCTTATACTTACCATGCCGGAGACCATGAGCATTGAGAGGAGACAGCTCGTTGCAATCCTGGGGGCGGAAATCGTGCTGACAGAAGGGGCAAAGGGGATGACGGGCGCTGTTCAAAAGGCGGAAGAACTATCGACTGAAATTCCGGACAGCTTCATACCCCAGCAATTCAAGAACCCTGCAAACCCTGAAATACACAGGCGAACTACTGCCGTCGAAATATTGTCCGACACGAACGGCCAGGTTGACTATTTTGTTGCAGGTGTCGGTACAGGCGGAACAATCACCGGGGTGGGCGAGGTGCTTAAGAATAAACTGCCAGGTGTAAAAATAATCGGGGTCGAGCCCAAGGATTCGCCGGTTCTTTCAAGCGGGAAATCAGGAGCCCACAAGATTCAGGGAATAGGTGCGGGCTTTGTACCAGAAGTGCTTAACAGAGACATACTTGACGAAATCATCACGGTTGCCAATGATGATGCAGGAATAGCTGCAAGGGCCCTTGCAAAAGACGAAGGCATTCTTGCCGGTATTTCAAGCGGTGCTGCTTTGTGGGCCGGACTTCAGGTTGCCGCCAGAGATGAGGCAAAAGGAAAGACCATTGTCGTGCTGCTGCCTGATACAGGCGAGCGCTATCTCTCGACCTGGCTGTTCCAGAACGCGTAATGATCAAATACCTCTTCAAGGAGAATTAATAATGACCAGATGTAATGTGACGGATGTATGGGGATCAGTTGAGAGCATAAGAAAACTCTCGCCGGTTATTCACAACATAACCAACTATGTGGTTATGAATACCACGGCCAATGCTCTTCTTGCCATTGGCGCCTCTCCCGTGATGGCCCATGCGTTAGAGGAAATGGATGAGATGGTGGGTATCGCTTCCGCCCTTGTTGTCAACATAGGTACACTAAGCAGGGAATGGATAAAGGCCATGTTCAAGGCGGCTGAGAGGGCTAATGTCAGGAACATTCCTGTCATACTGGACCCTGTCGGGGCAGGCGCCACCAGTTTCAGGACGGAAACCGCACGGGAATTTATCAGTGCATTCAGACCTTCGATTATCAGGGGTAACGCCTCCGAAATCATGTCGGTATATGAAAATACGGGCAAAACAAAAGGCGTCGACAGCACCAACGCTTCTCATGATGCGGCCTCAGCAGGTATGAGCATCAATGAGGATTTCGGCTCGGTTGTCTGTATAAGCGGTGAAACCGATTACGTAATAGATGCAGGCCGGACCATAAAGATCGGAAACGGCCATCAGATGATGACAAGGGTGACAGGCCTGGGCTGCACGGCGACTGCGCTTTGCGGGGCTTTTGCCTCTGTCAGTGAAAACCGGGCACAGGCTGCTGCGCATGCGATGGCGGTGATGGGCATTGCAGGTGAAATAGCTGCAGAGCGTGCAACAGGACCGGGGACATTGCAGGTCGGTTTTTATGATGCGCTGTTCAATCTCTCAATTGATGATATAGGACAGCGCCTGAAAATCGAGCAATAAAATGCAGGGAGTTTATCTCGTCACCGACCGTGGATTGTGCGGGGAAATGCCCCTCGAAGAGGTTGTGCTTATGGCCGTCAGGGGCGGTGTAACTTGCGTGCAGATCAGGGAAAAAGAGCTGCCCTTGAACCTGTTCATCGAACAGGCAAAAAGTATAAAAGAGATTATAAAGCCATTCAATGTTCCTCTGATCATAAATGACAATGTGGATGTGGCAATGGCCGTAGGTGCGGACGGAGTTCATGTCGGTCAGACCGATATGCCCTTTGTCGAAGTCAGGAGGGTTCTAGGGGCTAAGGCCATAATCGGCCTGTCTGTCGAAACGTGGGAAGATGTCGAAAAGGCCCAGGGGCTTGACGCCGACTATCTGGGTGTTAGCCCTGTATTTGATACACCCACCAAGACCGATACAAAAGAGGCCTGGGGGCTAGCCGGTCTATCACGGATCAGGGCCTTTTCCCGGCATAAGCTTGTAGCAATCGGCGGGATAAACATGAAAAATGCCGCGGATGTGATAAGGGCCGGTGCCGATTCCATTGCGGTGGTATCCGCTATCTGCGCAGCCCCTGACCCTTATGAAGCGGCGCTGGAACTCAACCGGCTAATAAAGAAATCCTGACGGGACTTGTCCTGAGGGAAAAAGACCCTACTATAATACATTATAGCATTTAAGGGAGGATCATATGAAAAAGACGATGCTGGCCTTAATGATGATAATGCTGCTTGCAACTGCTGCTTATGCAAAGGGTTTTGTTGCAAGCAAACAGGCAGGTCCTTTCAATCTGAATATTACAATGGACAAGAATCCGCCGACAACAGGTGAGAACAATGTTGTTATCCTTGTCAAAGATGCTGCAGGTAAACCGGTAAAAGACGCGAAGGTTAACATCAATTACGGCATGCCTGCTATGCCCGGTATGCCTGCAATGGATTACAAGACCACACTTGCCGGGAATGATGGTAAATATTCCGGCAAACTCAATTTCTCAATGCCCGGGTCTTGGTTTGTTGAAGTGAAGATTGAGGCTGCAGGTAAAAAAGGAAAAACAAAGCTTAATATAGATGTAAGATAAGAGGGGCCTGCCATGCGCAAGGCTGCACTTATCGTTCCGCTGGCCTTTATTTGCATCCTTGTAAATAAGCCCATTCAAGCCCGGGATGCCAGGCTCGAAGGGCTTATAACTGATGCCCTTAACAACAATCCCCAGCTGATTGCCGCACAAGAGAAATCGGATGCAGCTTTCAAGCAGGTTGCGGTTAAAAGGTCTCTTCCTGATCCGATGCTCATGTTCGGATATCAGAATGCTGGTTTTGACAAAATAACTTCTGTCTCTTCCTGCGGAGTTTGGAATCTTTTCCCCGTTACCGTCGCGGTAATCTTCCATGTCAGTGGCCGAAACATGGGCCAGCAAACCGATTTTTTCGCTCAACAGGGCAT
>CAYNVT010000089.1:0-224 GCA_964400685.1 uncultured Bacteriovoracaceae bacterium
ACACCCTTTTCCTTTTTTTTGATCGACGTGAAAGCTTTTTGAAGTGAGATCCTGTCATTGACACCGAGATATACAAGCCCCCTCTCCGTTTTATGCAGGATGTCAGCAGAACAGGCCTTAACCGCAACGGGATAGCCTATGCTTTCGGCCAGAATCAATGCCTCTTCAAGGTCATTCGCCAGGCCCTCTCTGCTCACCGGTATCCCATAGGCATTGAGCAGCAG
>CAYNVT010000089.1:234-16977 GCA_964400685.1 uncultured Bacteriovoracaceae bacterium
GACGTATGTTCATTAAAAGCATCTTTTGATGCCATTATCTTTATTGCCCCGTCCGGTATCTGCTTTTTCGTGAATCTGGGAAGGGCTCTGTTTCTTATCTCAAGCCAGTATTTCGCCAGCGCCCCCATGGCTTTTGCCGCCTTTTCCGGCGAGTCAAAGACAGGAACCCTGTTCTGATTAAATACCCTTATCGCATGGTCATCCTCGTCAAAAAATGATGAAATGAAGAGTGGCTTTCCATGCTTTAACGGCATTGAAACAAGTGCGCTCAGATCTATTTCTGAAGACTTTACAAAATCTTCCATTGAAATATTTACCGTCGGCCTTAAAATCGGGTAAATTTCCTTCATGAACCCTGTATCCATGATTCCATGCAGTATGAGCGCATCAATCTCATTTGAAGAAAAAAGCGTATTAGGTATATCCTTTGTGAGCGCGCTCATATCAATATGAAATGTCAGGTCAACCGGGTTTCTGGGGCTTGCATGACCGGGAATGAATTTCGCCACTTCATGCTGGAGTTCCTTAGAAAACACAGGCACATCGAGTTTGTTGTGGTTGCAGGTATTTGCAATGGAAGTTCCGGGGCCTCCCGAGTTTGTCAGGATTGCCACTTTCCTTCCCTTCAATCCGGGCTGCGCGGCCAGGGCCCAGCCTGTTTTAAAGACTTCTTCAATCGTATCAACCCTTATGATTCCCGCTTGCTCGAAAATAGCATTGTAAATATAGTCAGGTCCGGCCATCGCCCCTGTATGGCTTGATCCCGACCTGGCACCCGCCTCGGTTCCGCCCACATACTGTGCTACAATAGGCTTTTTCCTGGCTATTCTCCGGGCTGTTTCAATAAAGGCTTCCGGCCTTCTGATTCCCTCGATATACATGCCTATGGCCTTCGTCGTCTTATCTTCACCCAGATATTCAAGGCAGTCGACAAGGTCGATATTAGCCTCGTTTCCAACGCTTATCGACTTATTTATGGCAATACCCCTTTTTCTTAAATACGGTAACGTTTGTGCGACATAAGTGCCGCTCTGAGATGCCAGGCTGAAACTGCCTTTTCTGTTACCGGCAGGTACGACTGTAATATTAAGCGGATGCCACGTATTTATTATCCCGAGGCAGTTGGGACCGAGAAAACGCATTGAATATCTGGCCGCTATCGCCTTTATCCTTTCTTCGAGTTGCCTGCCTATTGATCCGGTTTCCCTGAAGCCTGCCGAGATTATGACGGCATGCTTCACCCCTTTTTTCCCGAACTCTTCCAGCATTTCCGCTACAAGGTTTGTGGGCACCACGAGTATTGCAAGTTCAGGAACATACGGGAGTTCGCTTATTTTCTGGTATGCCTTTCTCCCGAGGACAATTTTTTCCTTGGGATGTATGGGCATCACCTCACCTGAAAAACCGCTGTTTAAGAGATTCAGGCATTGGATTGTTCCCATTTTAGACAGGTTATTGCTTGCCCCGGTTATAGCTATGGATTCAGGAGACATTATTTTATGTAGTGGATTATCTGACATTTGTTCCTCCATAATTCTCAAATATAGAAAAATACGAACGGGTACAAGAACTTATATCTGCCCCGCAATCTTCGAATATACTATCCCCAGAAGTTCATGCACCGTCCTTGAAGAGTTCTGAACGTTTGCAGAAGCAGGCAGGAAATTTACGGGCTTGAAGAGCTGGCATGATCTTATCAAATGCCCGGCAGGTGCAGGAATAGGATTCATCCCCTGTTTCCTGAACAACGCAACCGCTCTCTTCATATGATAGGCGGAGGTCACCAGGATGAACCTGTCTTTTTTTATAAGTTCATGGATTTTAAGGGCTTCCTCGTATGTGTCCCTCGGTTCTTCTTCCATAACAATCCTGGATTTTTCAAGCCCCAGTAACGCAGCTGTCATTGCATATGCCTTAGCACTGCTTATACCGTTAACAGGCCTTCCACCCGAAAAGACGACTTTTGCTGAAGGAACCTCATCAGCAAGGTACATGCCTTCGGTAAGCCTCTGGAGGCTGTCCTGGTCAAGCCTGCCCGAGACAGCCACATTACTGCAGATATTTTTTCCTCCTCCCAGGATTACGATCCATTTTACACCGCTGGTGTTTTTCTTATCAGGCTTGAAAACAGGATAGGAGTTCTCCAGTCTCAATAAAAGATAACCTGAAGAAATCCCGGATGAAGTCAGTAGAAGAATTAAGAGGCCAAATACAGTAAAGAATTTCCCGGCACCCTGTTTTTTCTTTGAAGAAATCAATAGAATAAGGCCTGCTAAAATAAAGAGTATCGATAGGGACAAGGGATCTACTGCCATACCGAGAATTTTTTTAATATAAAACACCTCGGAACTCCTCCACTTAACATTATATATGACGCTTAATAATCAAAAAGAGGTGCCCCGGTCAAACCCGAAGCACCTTTTCTTATAAATCTTTTAAATCTTAATTTTTACCAGGGTGAGGTAATCTCGGATAGAATCGGGTATTTGTTCATCTGGTCTTCAGTCATTTGCTGAGGGAGTATATATATCTCTTTAGCAACAACTACGTTTGACTTGGAAACCGGGTCATAGGCGCCCGAACCTTTTACAACAACATATACTCCAATCTTCAGATTTGAGGTATCCAGGTTATTGCCGTTGATGTCCTTTATCGAGGTCTTATATCTGATGCGGCCTAGCAGGTCATCAACAAGCATTACCCTATGCTCTCTTACAGTTACAATTTCCTTCTCCACATTCATGATCCTGCCGTAGATCCCTTCGGGTTCCCAGTGTTTTATAGCGGTTCCAAGAGCGCCTGCCGGGCATATGGAAGGTATCGTTAAAATACCGGCGAGAATCGCGAACGCTAAAATAGTTTTAGTTTTCATCCGGACACACCCCCTTATTGCTGTTGCCAGTAGTAGCGATGGGTTTCCCTGTTTCCAGCCACCTTGATAATGTGTATGGTCCCTTCCATCGGTACAACCACATATGTCTGACCCGGTGTAATTACTATCTTCGGCTCAGGAGCCATGCCTTTTCCTGTTCTGATTACCCTGTCTTCCCTGGTCTGGCTGCCGTCGCTGTTTGAATCGTAGACGGCATTACCGTTTTTATAGTTGACCGCATAAACCCTTCCGGTTCCGTTTGCTGAAGTCGTACACCTGTCAAGACCCACTGAAGTAGTAGGCTGATATGTGGTGAAATATGCTACTTTGTCATAAACGATGACAGGGGAAACAACTTTTTCACCAGGATTGTCAAGGGTTATATACCAACCGGACTTCGCTTCGATCTGTGCCATATGATTGATCTTATCAGCCTCTGTTGCAGCTGAATCCTGTAAAATATCTGAAGTCACATCGACGAAATCGCCCGCATCGGAATCGGTCAGCGTATCTTCCGCAGTCCCGTCAACCCAGGATGTGCTCCAGGGTGCAATCTTCCATTTGTTTTTAACCGCATAAAGCCTGTTTAGGACAATATTGCTGCCTGAATCATCCAGAGGGTCTTCACGATCGCCTGAGCCTACATATATCCAGTCGCCCCATGATTCCTGAGCGATCCCCGGAGAATAGAAAAGCTTTCTAAGTTTTGAAGTCGAACCGTTCGGTGATGCATGAAACAGCCACCTTGCATCCCATGTGCCGTCACCGTCCATGTCATTGAACGCAAACACATCACCACCCAGCGAAGATGCGTAAATAACATCATCATTGCCGTCGTCATTATCATCATATGCGATTACATCGATAATGCTGTAAGTCAACTTATCATAGCTGCTGTGGGTGAAGGTAACCGAACTGACCAGTGCTCCAGTTGCAGCGTCAACTCCAAATATGGCCTTTCCTGTGGTATCGCATACTGCACATCCGGCAACATAAGGAGGGCCGGGATCATTTCTGTCCTGGTTGGTGTCATAACCGCCGGCAAAGAGCAGAACATCCTGTGATGAGCCGTCAGCCTTTTTGATCTTTGCGAATATCGGGGTAGACCACGATTCGCCCAGGGTTTCCGTTCCAAGGATTCCGCTTGTTATCTCCCATCCCCATACAGGACTGCTGTAATCCGTTACATCCAGCGAATAATATGTGTTACCTCCCCTTCTCAGTCCGAATGCAACATATGTTTTATTTGCAGACCTGTAGACAATTGGAGAACCGTCAACATAAATATCGTGATGGCTGTCACCTGTTACTTCGAGCAGGGTGTTTTCAGGTGGGATATTTTTAAGTTTCGGTACCAGTTCCCAGGGTGTAAATGACCAGCTTTCGTGTACCGTGTCATTCTGGTAGTTCAATGCTGCGCCGTCATTGCCTTCATTATCGACAATGCAATGCATGAATCCGTCATTGGCCCCTACGAATATTACATTCGTATTGTTTGCATCATCGTAAAGGATCGCAGGTCTTGAATGCAGTATGTCACCGAACAGCCATGTCCTGCTTCTGGAATTTCCTGAATTTGTTGCATAAATCCCCTCAGCCCTTATCCAGTCTATGAGATCGTTCCTTCTCACCGTATCGCCTGCTGTTAAGTCGAGCTCTTCAGGGGATATGTTCGTTTTATTGAATTCTATCAGACCGCTGCCCGATTTTCTGGTTTTAAACGTCCGGGCATGACCGGAATTCCCGTTATATAAAACCTTGCCGAGACCGCCGTAGTTTACCTGCAAGCCTTCGTACGGAGGATTTTCAACATACCATGCCGTGAGCACGGAGTTTGTAATCAGCCCGTCGCCGTCCATATCCACCGGGTTTGCATACCTGTCGAGAAGCATTTCATCGTCATCTACAACATCTCCCGTATTATGAAAGCCGAATTTCTTCAGGTTCCCTCTCCAGAAACCGGGTATCGCCTCCACCGGCGAAAACAGTCCTATATAAAGCGAATTGCCTGCATAAGTCTTGTTAGCCCTGCTTATAGGAACAACCGGTGAGGTATAACAGGAGTTTTTCGAAATGATATCACTCAACACAAGCCTGAGTGCTGAATCTAGACCGATATCCTCGTTCGTGGTAAAATACAGACCGTCCCCTGAATCTCTTTCCTTGCCTTGGCCGTTATCGCAGGCGTCCCTGAGTATATCTGTGTCGATGTTAAATCCTATCGCATAGGTGCTTACATGCTGCCAGTTAGAGATGGCTGTATCAGGGCTTGTACCATAAGTGCCGTAGGATGTGCCGGAAGCGTCGACTCTGCCTGAAGATCGCAGAATAAGGTCTTCATTATATAGAAACTCGGCGACATCATCGAGATAATCGCTGCCGCCGTCAGTATAAGACCCCGAAGGACAACCGTCAGGGTCGCAACCGTCTCCATCCTTATCATTGATTGATTTGCCGTTTATATAGGTGCCTGTCAGCAGCGCCCCTTTGTCCTGGGTAGGCATGCCATCTGTAATTATAATGACATTGTTCGAGCGGCACCGGTAATCTATCGGGGAATAATACTGTGTCTTTGCACTCGATGTAAAAGCAGCGGAGTCCGCAGCGATTTTGTCGCCATAATAAGGGGCCTCACCTGCAAAATATCTGCCGGCCTCGGCAAGGGTCTCTGCAAGGGGCGTCCATGTAGTAGGCGATTGAGCATTTATCTTGTCGATAAGATCCGAGTTGAAAAGGGCCTTGGAACTGATCCACTCCGCTTCGGTAAACGCTGCCCTGTCCTCTTCCGGTATTTCTGCATAAGTTGGATAGTTATAGTAGCAGTTTAATCCCCTGTCTTTTACGGCAGATACGACATAACCGCCGTCAGAATAATTGAACACCATCAGTCCCCACCGGATTTTCAGCGGGGTGTTCTTTATGACGTCAATAATCTCCCTTTTCGCTATGTCTATTTTTTTCTCCCAGACCGGTGGAGCCGCCCTCATATAATTAAGATAGTTTCCTGTCCTTAAAAGATAATATGATGAGCCGCCGCATTTATGAGGATTGCCCCATTTTATGTTGCCTCCCCATTCACCGTCCGTGTTAAGGCCTTTTCTGGCGCTTCCGCACTCAATTTCGGAAGAATCGACAACCCCGTTTGAACCGATATTTGCATAGAAATACCATGAAGAACTGTACTGGTAATAGACATCCGTTCTATCGTATGTGCATGTAGCGCATGTATATGTTATAGCCGGATCATAGGGGTCTCCGACCTTCACATAATCATCCATGCTTCCGGAGTTATCAAATATGATCAGGACATTCGGTTCCATTGACAGGGAATCGCCGCCGAACATATCTGTATCTTCCGCAAAACTATTATGCGGAATCATCAATACCGCGATGATTGCCAATGCCATGGTCATTATCCTTTTCATTAAAACATCACCATCCTTTTATTATCGTCTTATGTCTTCGGAAATGCCTTGTAAGCACCGATAAGTACTGACTGTCCATCCTTGCTCGCGCTTATTCTGTAATATCTTGCCTTGAATCTCGCAGGGTCAGTCCCTGATGAGAGAGGAGGCTTGCTTATTGCAGTGAGTCTCACAGAAATCGTCACATCGCTGATCTCATTAGGGAGGCTGTCAGCATTATAAATGTAGACGCCATTTATTGTCGTACCTATATCTGCAAAAGCTGCTGAATTCTTCAGCATTGCCCACTCGGCAGCACTTTCGATCAGATAGAGATTCGTCTTGTAATGGGCCTGGTTGCCGGCAATCTTGGTCTCAATAAAACTTGTTCTTGCAATAAGAATTCCCACGACAATAGTGACCATAAGCACAAGGAGCACCATGACAAGCACCATGCCGTCTTCATTCCTGAGATGTTTATTCTTCTCTTTCATTCAGGCATCACCTTTTTTAATTGATCCCGGTATAGAAATTCATGTTGTACGCCTTTGGTGTTTCCTTCTCGTTCCATGTTACAGTCATTCTTACCAGGAGCAGCTTCGGATTGTTTTCCACGCGGCTTACAGTCCATGTAGGTGTATAGTTGACATTCTGAAGGGTCTGTGCCTGGCCGGTGTACTGATTTCTTCCGCTTGTCGTTTCAAGAAGGTCTGCCCCCTGCAGGCCGTCCGTAACCTGATCCGTTGTAAAATCTATATCCTGAAGCCTTTCAGCCTGTGTCTGGGCCACATTCACGGCATTGGTGAGCTGCATGCTGTACATATTGCCGTTTATCGCCGCCACATGCATTCTGGCTGCACCTACTATTCCAACAGAAAAAATTACAAGGGCGATCAACAGTTCAACAAGCGTGAAACCCTTTTCCCTGTTCTCTCCGGAAACTAATTCGCAGTGTACCTTCATGTTATTCCTCCCGGAAGTGGTGTTATTCACATTCCTTTAAGTAGTATTTCCTGGTTGCGGCTTTGCATGCGTCTTCTAACCAGTCTTTTTACAGTTTCTCCCGTATCAGGGTCCAGATTCTCACTCTGTATTCCAAGTGTTACCTGAACGGACAGGACACTTCCTGCCTGAGCCTGTGTAAGTGTCCCTGAAGGGGCTATTTGCGTATTGTTCATTCCGAAGTAAACAACCCCGAAATCGGTAACATTTTCCAGCAATGTGATTGTAAAACCCTGATTTATTCTTTGAAGAGTAGTCTCGTTAAGCCGGTATATAACCCTTTCGCCATCCGCTGTCGTAGCCCCGTCAAGATTCATATCCATGTTCAAACCCAGCGAGTTAACCCCGGAATCAGCCGCCTGAAAAGCAGATACCGAAGCGAATCTGGGATCTGTACATCCGGAATTCCTCACATCACGGTCTATCATGTCCATGACCACCCTGATGTTCTGTTGCAGAGTAGAAATCTCATGTTGTTCCTTGCTTGTTTTGCTCTGCGCAAGATATGCCATGAATGCTGACCCGACAAGGACCAGCGAAAGAATCATAACAATCATTAGCTCGACCAGGGTAAGTCCTGATTTATGAGGATTTGGGCCAAGACCGTCAGCCTTGACAACACATTCCCTGATGCAATCATTTCTGAGTATTTTAATCAATCGGATCATTTGTTAACTGCCCCCCCGAGCAGACTTCTTCCAATCTTTCTTGAATTCTTTTCGGCATGATTCCTGAATGACTTAATCATTATATCGCCTGAATTTTTTGAGATTATGACCTCACCTTGCAGATCAGTCCTGAAAATATTTACATTTGCTGCGATCAAACGTGACAGGGCTTCTTTCGAGGGCAAACCGAAACGGTTGTTTTTGCCGCATGTGATAACAGCAGCTTCAGGTTCTACTGCTTCAAGAAATATATCAAGGCATGATCTTTTTGACCCGTGATGGGCTACTTTCAGGATATCAGCCTTGATCGTTTTTTCTATATGCACCATGTTCACCTCTCCGAACATGTCCGAGTCAGCCATGAATAATCCGCTCAGACATTCGTCACGTGCCGCTAGAATAATAGAATGCAAATTAAGGTCCAGTTTCTTTCCAGTACATTTGAGGGGGTTTTTCGGATAAATCACTTCTATTTTCATACCATTAGGAAAAATCATTGTATCCCCTGCCTTGACAGTACTTACTGGTATGCGTTTCATATTTGTAACCAGAAAAACATCATTGAAATCAGGATCATCTTTGCAGTTTACCCACATCTGTCCGATTTCAAACTTTTGAAGAATAAATGGCAGACCACCTATGTGGTCGGGATGTGAATGCGTGGCAACGACAAGGTCGAGTCTTGTAATGCCTCTTGATAAAAGTCTGGGCCCTACAATGAACCTGCCTGTATCATAACCGGTATATGATCCGCCTGCATCGATTAATACAGAATATCCGCCTTTTGTGACGAGAATGCAGTCGCCATGCCCGACACTTATGAAGTCAAAAGTGAGAGGCATATCCATCTTCTGATGCTGCATATAAAATGGAATTATTATGAGCGAAACAAAGGCCGGAGCAAGTATGATATATTTTATATTGGAGCGTTTTGCATAAATTGAAATAAAAAGAATCGCATATATAAGATAAAAGTACCAGACATCAGGTTTCGGTACAGGAATCAGGCTGCCGAATCTCTCCCCGGTGATGAGAATCAATGAAACGGCGTCCATGCACAAGACGAAGAGGTAATAAGCCCCTGCCTCCCAGAAATATGACATAATCATTCCAAAGAGAGACAGAGGCATGATTATGAAACTGAAAACGGGAACAAATATAAGATTATAAATTACACTCAGAGGTGAGATAAAGCCGAAATAGTGAATCGATAAGGGCATGGTAAAGACAGTTGCTATAAACGTTACGGCAATCAACTGCACAAACGTTCCGGTTTTTTCAAGACGTTGCGCCATTGATACTATCCCGAAAACTGCAGCGAAGGAAAGCTGGAAGCTGGCCGTGAAAAGACTGTAAGGCCATAATGCAAGTATGAGTATCCCTGAAAAAGCCAGCGCATCGATAAGATTTACCCGTCTTGCGGCCATGAACGCACCGATTACAATGCACGCCATGACAAGAGCTCTTATTGTCGGAAATGACGGCTCGACAAACATCCCGTATGCAATTGCACAAAAAAACCCGAATGCCTTGGAGACAAGGGGCGTATCAAGCCTTTGGGCAAGAGGGGGAATTATTCTTATAATGTTAAACGAGAGCAGGTAGCCGAAGAGTATGACCAGTCCGAAGTTGAGCCCTGAAATTGCAATCAGATGAGACAGCCCCAGAGAGGCGAAAAGGTCATTAACCTGGGGAGTGAGGCCTGATCTGTCACCAGTCAGTATTGCCTTAAGAATACCCGCCTCATTGCTTCCCACTGCATCAAGCATTGCAACCGGCCTGTTGCCGTAAACCTTTTTTCCTGAAAACCTGATATCTTTGAAGTCCTTGATATAGCCGGTTATTGTGATACCTTCAGCCAGGAGGGCATATCTTATATCGTTCTGGGCAAAATTGTCCGGGCCTGACGGAAAGGATAATCTGGCCGGGGCATCGATGTCTACGCCTGAAGGCAAACCGGCATTCTCATAGACTCCAAGTCTTGCCCTGCCTCGCACTTCTTTTCCGTCAACATGTACGTTCTTTAATTCGATTCTCAGCGTGCCGTATTCAAAGCCTGATGAAACAATCCTGCCTGAAATCATATGCTCACCTTCATAACCGGCAGGACTTACTGAAAAGAAAAAGGCCAGAGCCCCGATCATAATTCCAGCCAGGATGTGGGGCAGTCTTTTTATCGAAAAGAGCATAAGAAGCATCAGGAAAGAAAAAGATGCGGCCTGAATGTTCTGCAAAAGAACACATATTCCAAAAGCAGTTCCGGCAAAAATACATACAAGAGGATGTTTTATCCCCGAATCTTTCAGAAGCATAAAAGAAGAATATACGTCTTTTTACTTAAAACAAGTACCTCGATGTTTTTTATAATTTTCCTTCGACCTGAACACCTTTCCAACCAGATACTTTTGTATTTCCAGAGAATGCCGATAAAACAAATAGGTTTGGAACAAGGGGGGATAACATGAACAGACCGACAAAAACAGTCAACTACTTGAACTATATTAAATTGTATATGTCCGTTGCTGTATTTGCCTCGGCAATCATCCTGAACTCAGGATGCGGAGGCGGCGGCGGAGGAGGCAACGGTATTATTGACACAGGCGGAGGCGGAACACCTGGCGGCCCCGGAACAGTAACCCTTACCATGACTATATCCAATCTGCAGGCTTCATCAGATCAGGCCATTTCCAATGCCTTGGCAGACAGCGGCATATCCTCGGAGGCAAACATATCTCCTTTGTTATATAAAATAGCGCTCGTAAACTTCTGGCTCATTAAAGATGACGATACCGAAATCAACCTTATGAACCCTGATGAGAATAATCCTGCTTATACTGAAGAAAATCCTTTGATTGTAGACTTCACATCAGGAACTCTCATAGAGCAGCTTCTTACGGATGCCACTCTTCCCGGAGGGACATATACGGGCTATAAAATGCAGTTCCTTTACATTGAAATGCAGTTCCCAGTTTATTTCCATTTGCCTTCGATATGTGTGGAATCCGACCTCGCAAATTTGTTTGGAATTGCTCCTGAATTTTTTAATCCTGAAGAAATCACGGATGAATTGGACTGCAACTTCCGTCTCTACTTCAATGCCCATGATAAATACTGGAAACGTGATTTTGTTGTAAATCTAAACCTTGACATTGAAGGTCTTGAGGATGAGTGGTTCTGGCTCAGGCGCGAGGTTGATGCAAGCAATAGCAATTTTTTCATTTCCGTAACTGAAAATTCTCACCCGTCAGGAGGAGCCGGGACAGAAAGCACTATCGATCTCTTTGACGACCCCGAGTTCTGGGGCAGTTCCGATGATTATAACGACAGTGCAAATCCGATAATAATAACCAGCGGTAGCACTGCGGGAGGACTAAACGCGACAATCGAACCGTTTACAATCTCGGGTGGCGAATATAATATCACCATCAATATAGATGTCGGAAACACCCTCAATTACACTGATAATTCAGATGTACTGACAGGTGTGACCTTCCATTCTGGTCTGCTTGACCTTGGTCCGGCATACACAGATGATAATTATGGTGATACGGGACTGCATCCCTTGCTCCCCGCTTTCAGGGTCGTATCAGAGAAAGTGACGGGTTAGCAGGGTTCAAAACAGGCCCTTTGCATCTACTGGTCGAGCGTTAATATTGTGACGCAGACTGTCACAATATCGCTTGACAAGTGAGGCTTCTTTAACTAATAGCTCAAAAACCTTTTAAAAGAACACACGGGGTGAAGTATGTACGCAGTAATAAGAACAGGCGGAAAACAGTACAAGGTAGAAGAAGGCGACAAACTCCAGGTCGAAAAACTCGCAGCGCTCAAGGGCGATGAGATAACCTTCGACGAAGTGCTTTTCATTGGCGGCGAAGAATTCATTCTCGGCAAACCTGTAATCGAAGGCGCATCGGTAAAGGCAACTGTCGTCAGGCAGATGAGAGGACCGAAAGTAGTTATCTTCAAGATGAAGCGCCGCAAAGGCTATCATAAGAAGCAGGGGCACAGACAGGACCTCACCGAGGTCAGCATTACCGGGATTACAAAGGGGGCATAGGTCATGGCACACAAGAAATCCGGAGGAACCTCGAGGAATGGCAGGGATTCGGCAGGCAAAAGGCTTGGTGTTAAGGTTTTTGACGGCCAGCCGTGCAAAGCCGGTAGTATAATAGTCCGCCAGTGTGGGACAAAAATCCATCCCGGGCCCAATGTCGGATGCGGAAGGGATTACACACTTTTTGCGCTTACAGAAGGTGTAGTAAAGTTTCAGACTCTTGCCTCAAAGAAAAAAGTAGTTCAGGTCATTGCCGCTGCTTAAAACCAGATAAATGGACTTTATCGATGAGTCCAAAATCTTTGTAAAATCAGGGGACGGCGGCAACGGCTGCTGTTCCTTCCGAAGAGAAAAGTTCATTCCCAAGGGGGGCCCCAACGGCGGAGACGGCGGCAGGGGCGGCGATGTAATCATCAGGGCAGATAAAAGCGTTCATACCCTTCTTGACCAGCGATACCATCCTCATTACAAAGCACAGAGAGGCGGGCATGGCCTGGGAAAGAACATGTCCGGAAAGTCAGGCGAAGATTGCATTATCAAAGTGCCGGTCGGCACGATAGTCAAGGATATTGCCGAAGATACCATCATAGCCGATCTTACACAGGATGAGCAGACTATAGTTGTTGCCAGAGGCGGAGACGGAGGAAGAGGCAACGCCAGATTCGCGACGTCTACCAATCAGGCACCCAGGCGATGTGAAGACGGATGGCCGGGACAGGAAAAGACTCTGCAGCTTATCCTGAAGCTTATGGCGGATGTTGGTCTGGTAGGTTTTCCGAACGCAGGCAAATCGACATTCATTTCAAAGGTATCGAATGCCAGGCCTAAGATAGCTGATTATCCTTTTACAACCCTTGTCCCCAATCTGGGACTCGTGAAATGGAAGGAAAGGGACTTTATCCTGGCCGACATTCCGGGAATAATCGAAGGCGCCCATAAAGGTACAGGGCTCGGACACCGGTTTTTAAGGCATGTGGAAAGGACACGTATTATTGTTTATATTCTGGACATGTCCCCTGATACCGGAAGAATGCCGCTTGAAGAATTGCGAACTCTTGAAAATGAACTCGTGCTGTATTCAAGGAGTCTTGCAGATAAAGGAAAAATTGTCGTTCTTAACAAATGCGACCTGCCCGAGGCTGAAAAAAGGGCGAAAGAAGTTATTGAAGCAATCAAAAACAAAGGGTATGCATGTTTTATGGCTTCAACGGCCACTAAAAAGGGCCTGGACAAGGTTCTCGATGCCATAATCAGGAGACTCAATATAAATGAAAGAGACGAACAGGAGCAGGATTAAGAAATCAAGGCGAATTCTCGTCAAGATCGGGTCAAGCTCAATAAGCACACCAACAGGACTTAACTACCGCATGATCGAACGTTTGTGCGACGAAATATCAATGCTGAAAGACAAAGGCCATGAATTCGCAGTCGTATCATCTGGAGCAGTTGCATCAGGAAGGGCAATAACAAGGGATTTCGAGACATCAAGTGCTCTTTCCAGGAAGCAGGCCCTTGCAGCAATCGGCCAGGGAAGCCTCATAGGGGCTTATAATGATGCCTTCGTCCGCTACGGCCACATCTCGGCCCAGATTCTGATTACAAGGGACGACATCGATGACAGGCACCGCTATATCAACATAAGGAATACATTCCATGCGATCTTTGAACTTGGGGCAATACCTATAATAAACGAGAATGATACGGTAAGCGTTGAAGAAATCCAGTTTACCGATAACGATATGCTCTCTGCAATGCTCATCCCTCTGGTGGAGGCGGACCTATTGATAATGCTTACCGATACTGAAGGTGTCTGTGCTGATGACCCGCGCACATGCCCTGATACAAAAAGAATTCCCGAGATAAAAGACATCAACATCAAGGATATAAAAACAACCAGCACACAACCGGGAAGACTCGGAAGGGGCGGTATGCAGTCGAAACTGACTGCTGCACATCAGGCCTCGCTGCTTGGGGTCCCGGCTGTTATCGCATGCGCTGCCGCCCCCCGTGTGCTTGAAAGAATTCTTGAAGGTGATGATATAGGCACCCTTATAGTACCAAACACAAAGAAGATGAAAGTTAAAGACCACTGGCTCAGTTTTATCTCGAGACCTAAGGGCAGGATTATCATCGACAAGGGTGCGGTAAAAATGCTTAAAGAGCACGGGAAAAGCCTTCTGCCTGTCGGCATAACCGGAGTATCCGGCAATTTCAAAAATGGCGACCCCGTTGAAATAGTGGATAAAACAGGCAGTATTATAGCAATAGGACTCACAAATTTTACAGCGCATGAGATCGAAACAATCAAAGGGGCCAAAACACGTGACATACAGGCAATTCTTGAAAAAGACTGCAATGAAGAGGTAGTGCACAGAAATAACCTTAAATTAAAAGGGGCAGTACAGTAATGATTGAAGATATAATCGGAATTGCAAAAGGGGCAAAAGACGCATCAAGACATATCGCCACCTTGGGCAGCAGAGAGAAGGCGGATGTGCTTAAAAAGATGGCCGGTTCCATCATGAAAAATTCTGCCACACTTAAAGAAAAAAACGAGATCGACGTCAGAAATGCTACGGCAAACGGGCTCAGCACTGCAATGATAGACAGGCTTATGCTCACAGACGGGGTGATACAAGGGATGGCCGCAGCCCTTACAGAAATTGCTGAACTGCCCGATCCTATCGGGTCAATCTCAAACATGACCACAAGGCCGAACGGCCTTATGGTAGGCAGGATGAGGATACCTCTGGGTGTTGTCGCCATGATATACGAGAGCAGGCCCAATGTCACTGCGGATGCGGTAGGACTTTGTCTCAAGTCCGGGAATGCAGTCATTTTAAGGGGCGGTTCCGAGGCTTTCAACTCGAACCTGGCAATCATCAAGGTCCTGAAAAAGACCCTTGAGGGGACATCCATAAACCCTGACGCAATCGGATTTATCCCGATAACCGACAGGGCTGCTATTAACGAAATGCTCAAGCTTGAAGAATATATTGACCTCGTAATACCGCGAGGCGGCGAGGGTCTGATAAGGGCTGTCGCCGAAAACTCGCGCATACCGGTTTTGAAACATTATAAGGGCGTATGCCACATATATGTGGACAGCGAAGCTGATTTTAAAAAGGCTTACAGCATATGCCTTAACGCCAAGGTCCAACGCCCGGGTGTTTGTAATGCAATGGAAACCCTTCTCGTTAATGTCGAGATTGCAGAAAAGTTCCTTCCTGAAATGATCGCGATGTTTGAAAAAGCAGGTGTTGAAATACGCGGCTGCAGTAAGACAAAAACCCTTGTGCCATCAGTAAAGAAGGATGCTTCTGAAGCGGACTGGTATGAGGAATATGTGGACCTGATACTTTCCGTCAAGATCGTGGCCTCGCTCGATGAAGCCATAGACCATATAGAAAAGTACGGTTCAAACCACACGGAGGCCATCATTACGGAAAATTATACAAAGGCCATGCGTTTCCTGAAAGAAGTTGATTCTTCGACAGTGCTTGTAAATGCCAGCACCCGCTTCTCTGACGGAGGCCAGTTCGGACTCGGGGCAGAGGTCGGTATAAGTACGTCCAAGATACATGCCTATGGCCCTATGGGAATCGAAGGGCTCACCATTGAAAAGTTCGTCTGTTTCGGCGACGGCCAGATAAGGCAGTAGATGAGAATAGGCATCTTTGGCGGCACCTTCAATCCTATACACTATGGCCACCTGAGGGCCGCTGAAAATGTCAGGAAAAAGGCCTTTCTTGAAAAGGTCATATTTGTTCCGTCACATATCCCGCCGCACAAGGAACTGGCTGATGCAACACCATCAGAAAAGCGCCTTGAGGCCGTCAGGCTTGCTATTTCAGGCAATAGCCACCTGGATGTTTCATCATTCGAAGTAGATGCAAAAGGGACCTCTTATTCAATAAAAACAATCGAGCATTTCTCATCCATTTATAAAACGGTTCCTTATTTTATTCTAGGCCAGGATGCTTTCAATGACATAATGAGCTGGTTTGATGCCAGAAGACTTTTCAGCGTGGCACATTTTATCGTAATGTCACGACCGGGCGCCAGAAAACATGAGCTTGATGAAATCATGGGACCTTTTGCTAAAATGTTCAGGAAAACACCTGAAGGATATGAGAGCTCTTCAGGCAAGGATATTATATTCATTGATGTTGCGCCCAATGATATATCGTCAAGCATCATAAGAGAGTGTATTAAGGCCGGAAAGCCTGTGGCTGAATTTATCCCCCCGGCTGTGGAAAAATATATCCGTGAAGAAAGGATGTACATGTGAACAGGACTCTGTGGTCACAGATCAAGGAGAAACTTGAAGAGACAAAGGCAAGGGACATCGTTGTGCTGGATGTCAGGAAGCTCTCATCAATGACTGACTTCATAATAATTGCAACAGGTTCTTCAGACAGGCAGGTCAGGGCCATAGGTGAATATCTCAGGGAGAACGCCGGCAGACCGTTCAGTACAGAAGGTGCTGAAGAGGGCCGCTGGGTTCTCATGGACTACTTCGATGTAATTGTTCACATCTTTCAGGATGACATGAGGAGATATTACGACATCGAAGGCATGTGGTTAAACGCAAAAAGGCTTTCCTGATTGAAGATCGTCTTTAATTTCGCAGGAAAGACATTTAAAGGCCCTGTCAGTGAACTTGTCGATGATTACATAAAGAGGATTCAGCGGTATGTCCTGCAGAAATTATCGAGGCAAAATCGATAAAGAAACAGA
>CAYNVT010000090.1:0-16891 GCA_964400685.1 uncultured Bacteriovoracaceae bacterium
TAGCCTGCTGTTTTTTGGCAAATCATGAAGTCCTGAAATAAAGGGATAGGCGATTCTTACAAGCGGGATAAAGGGAAATATCTGCCCGCCGTGAAGATGGCCTGAGAGCTGAAGGTCAAAAAGCCCGTATAAGGCTTGATCTATTTCAGGTTTATGCTTGAGGACTATCAGAAACTTTCCCTGAGGAAGTCCTGAAAGAAGGTCCTTTTCCATCTGGATATCCGAGTTCTTCGAGCGAGAATGCCCCCCGTCATCGAAGCCTGCAATAACGACAGAATCACCTGTGCTGGCGGCATCATTTCTGAGCATTCTGAAGCCTGCTGATTCGGTCAGTCTTATTGAAAGTCCGAGCCCTGCATAAACCTCGTGGTTGCCGGTAACGGCAAATTTTCCAAGCCTCGGATTAATCCGGTTGAGCAGTTTTATGTTGTCTTCTATATTGTCGAGCTGCCCATCGATGAGATCGCCTGTTGAGACAAGGATATCGGGATCAGCTTTTATGATGGATTTGATAATATTCTCCAGCCTGTATCTTCCGGCCATAAGACCGAGGTGGACATCAGATATCTGGACTATTCTTATCCTGCCTGCCGATAATGGAATTTTCGCAGTCTTTATTGTTACATGTTCGGTTCTTATATGCAGGCCCTCATAAATACCATATCCGCTGAGAATGACGGCCATGAAAGCAGGAATGACGAAGGCCATAAAAGCGGAAGGAATGATGGCTTCAGTATTTATTCTGAAAAAATTGCCGGCAGCGAATACAATAAGCCTGTAAACGCCTATCAATATCGCAATCAGCACAAATATCGAGAGCGCTCCCATCCATATATAACCTGTATAGGCGATAATCAGCGCGGCAGTCTCATAGCGAGCATGTTCAAGTGTCCTGGTGATGATCGGAGCGAACATCATGAATGTCATGAAAATTATTATCAGTACACCCGTATTCCCGCCGAACCTGAACGCCGCTCTGGCCTTGAAAAATGCATAAACATGCATTGAACCGTAGAAAGCAAGATATATAAGGATAAAAAGAATCATTTAAAAATAAGCCTTATATTACCGTATTTTCCGCATAAGCATGTAGGAGATGGAAAGACTGGAATCCTGCCTGCCGTCATGTCCCAGGCATATATAACCGCTGTCGCCGAGTACGGATTCATCATTGTGGATGTAAGCCGTATTGCCGCTTTCGTTGTGGATGTAAGAGCCGTTTGAACTCTGGTCGATAAATATGAACTTGCCCTTGTGATACTCAATCCTGCAATGGGAACGTGACACTCTTGTGTCATTAATAGTGATTGTATTGTGTTCCTGCCTGCCGATGGTAATTGTTGGGTTTGATTTGTCAACGCTGATTTTTCTTTCTTCCGATAAGATGTTCATAATACTTTCATATTCCCGCTCAGGTTGTTCAGCCTTCATAATGACGGTTCTGTTGCTTTCCTCCCAGACGATTTCATATATGTCAAATTCTCCTCCCTTGCCTTTGATTGTCGTCCTGTCAAATAAACTGGCCTTCTCCTTGAGAAAATCCGGAAGCCCATTTACTGTCGGCTTTGTTGTTGCAATCTGTCTTGGTTTGGCAAGAGAAGCTATTCTTGCGGCGACGTTAACCGTATCACCGAAGATGTCGTTTTCCTCGAGCAGGACAGGGCCCATATGAAAACCTATTCTTATATTAGGAACTGTATTCTTCTTCGCCTGTCTGTCTGCAATCTGGTCTATTATCTGGTTCATTGCTATGGCCGCGTCCGCTGCATTGCCCGCATCGTGAAAAGAGCACATTATCCCGTCACCCATGGTCTTTATGATTTTACCGTCATGCAAGCGTGCTGTAATAGTGAGCATCGAAAGGCATTCCCCTATAATGCCGTGTGCGGCTTCATCGCCCAGGGTTTCATAAAGTGTTGTGCTGCCCGATATGTCGGCAAAAAGTATTGTCAGATTATCATTTATCTGCGGCATGACCGGGATATAATCATGAGCTCAGGAGTTCTGCAAGTCTCTCCTTCGCATCATCATTGATGAAATTCCACAAACCCAGCTTTCTGAGGGTTTCAATCGAGGGGATACCCTGTGGAGTCCATTCTCTTGCCTGGTAATATGACTGGATAAGATTTTTCAGGCGGTCTTTCCTGCTGTTCATAAGAAGTTCTCTCTTCTCCGATACTTTCATGTTTTTAACAATGGATTTTTCTTTGCCTGTTATGCGGGAAACCTCATCATCATTATAATCTGTTTCCGCTTCATAAAGACTGTCTGTGGTAGGCCCTATTGCGCGGTCGGGTATCCAGTCATGTGAACCTGTTTCCTTCCCGTAGGTCATTACGTTCATTATGCGCTGCAGATTTATGTCCCGGTCGGTCTGCTCGAATATCTGTTCCCAGGACATATTCGTTCCCATCATACCGTTATAGAAACCGGCATAGAACTCCTGTGATGCCGGATTTATATAAATGTCCGTATTTGTGTATTTTTCTGAATCGGGATTGAAAACATCGACCCATGGAAGTTTGCAGAGCCCGAGGTTGTCATTGCCAAGTCTTACACGGGGATATGTTATTAGAGCCCGCGCCTTGTCTTCGAAGGTAGGAAAAGCGCCAAGCAGGTCGGCTTTGATAAGCCAGGCTGCAGCATGGTGTGCCCCTATGTCACTCGCAGCGGCATAAGATCCCTGCATGGATAGAGACCGGTGAGTTCTGTACAGGGAGAATGGAAGTCCTTTTGAATGCATTGCGAATAGTTCGAGATCAGGTCTCGGGTCCGGTTCTCCTGTTCTCAGCATATACTTTTCCGCAATCCAGTCGATAAGCTCCAGCATTCCCTTTCCCGCGACCCTTGCAAGTTCTGATTCCTGCCGGCCTACATCGTGAATGAAGTCGGATGAGGTTTTTATATCCCCCCAGTTCAGTTCGAATCCACCGGTGTCATCCTTTGTAAGGTAGCCTCTCTGAAAACATTCCATAATAAACGCCATAATGACGGAAATTGTTATCGTATCGATGCCGTAATCGTCACAATACCAGTTGGCTTCCATTATGAACTCGGGATCGAAAATCCCCAGGTTTGAACCGAAACCTGCAGCTGTTTCATATTCTGGGCCGTCAACCCATACGCGCAGACCCTTTTTCCTGCCGGATTTGAGCGTCACGCACCCGCCTTTTGTACACCTGAGATTGCAGCCCGGAAAACAGCCGTCATTGCCCCTGTGTTCGAAAAGATGCTCTGCATAGAATTTACCGCATATTTTATCAGCATTAACATCTGAACCAAGCTGATAGTTCCTGACAGGAAGAGAGCAGTATGAATCCCTGTTCATGAACGAAATGAGTCCCGCGCTTCCTTTTCTGTGCATCTGAAGAGAGTGGGGGTCCACTTCGTGGACAACCTTGCTGAGTTTATGTCCGGATTCCTTTACTTTTTCCCAGTCTGCCGCTCCATATGGATTTTCACCTTTTGGATAGTCTGCCAGAATCACGATTGCCCTGATTTTTTTATCCATCATGACAGTTCCCAGTCCGGTCCGGCCTGCCTGTTTGGCCCGCCAGAGTCCTTTAGATCCATCAATTGCAGGCTTTGTGGGATCGAAGTAATGGCTGTTGATGCAGCCGTAATTGGTTTTTGACGCACCGGTTCCCGTTGTAACGAAAACGAGTTGTCTTCTTTCAAAACCTTTGGAGGTAAACATATCCACGATATTTTTCTCGAGGTCGAAAACCAGGTCGCAGCAGGGAGAAGACACTATTGATATTTCGTTATTTATCGCATCAATTACGAT
Source organism: uncultured Bacteriovoracaceae bacterium (assembly GCA_964400685.1). Classification (GTDB taxonomy): domain Bacteria; phylum Desulfobacterota; class Desulfomonilia; order UBA1062; family UBA1062; genus DATCTV01. The sequence goes on from CAYNVT010000090.1 coordinate 3,788, forward strand.
CATTGAATCTGAGTCGCTTTTTCCGGTGAGGAGCAGGGTGTCGAATCCGGCATATTTCAAGAATGCGCCAAAGTGTCCCCCGAAATTGGATACACCCGGTACATTGGTAAGAGGCGAGAGCGAGACAGCCATACACTTTGCTGTGCCCGGAAATTGAGGAACGCCGCCAAGCGGTCCGGGCGCAAAAATCAGCGGGTTTTTTGGATCATACGCATCCATTCCCGGAAAGCTCAGATTATGAAGGAGGTAAAGACCCATCCCTCTGCCACCTGTAAAGTAATCCCTGACTGCAGGATCGATAGGTTTTATGGAAATGCTCTTCATTCCAAGATCGATTTCAAGATACCTGTTTGAGTATCCATGAACAAGCTGTTGTTTTAAATATTGCATAAGTTCAAAAAACCTCCATGTTATTTAATGCTTTTAAAGTCACGGTGCTGCTTAATAATTCAAGACATTGCACATTAGGATAAGACCCGAAAACTGTCAATTGATTATAAATTCCTATGAACGATATTGTTCTTGACAATAAATACATCATCATGTAGTGAGCGAGCAGTCGCTCGCTATCAATAAAAAATATAATTTTTTAACGGGGATAAACACGTCATGGCAAGAGACACATTCAACCGGATACCGCCAGAAAAACAGCAAGTGATACTGTCTATCGCCACAAAAGAATTTGCAGTAAACGGCTTCTACAAGGCCAACATCAATACCATAGCATCGAAAGCCGGGATATCGATCGGCGCAATGTATAAATATTTCTCCAGCAAGGAAGAGCTTTTCTGCGAAACACTCGAGATGGGGATAAATGTTCTCAACGAAACTTTTATGAGCAGGCTTGACCGAAGCGATGACCCGTTTGAGAAGATAAAGTCCATATTTCTGGCGGCTCTCGATTTTTCGAAGGAGAATCCACAGGCGCTGCAGCTTTACATGTCGCTCCTCTCATCGAGCATGGACAGTTTTTCTAAAAGATATGCAAAGACGATCGAGGAAGTGGGGCACACCTTTTTCAAGAAGATAGTGCTGGATGGAATCAAATCCGGTCATATACACCCGGACGTGGATATAGACGCAGCAAATTATTTTCTGGATAATAATCTTATGATGTTTTCTTTTTCTCAGATTTCGCTATATCTTAAAATAAGGCTTGAGACATTTCTTGAAGGGAGAAAGACACCGGAAGAGCTGATCGACGATACTGTATCGATATGCAGGAAGATATTCGGGGCGAAACCCTGAATCGAATAATATATCCCTGATAAAGATAAGGGAAAGGAGGTTTTAATGCCGTTAACAAAAGAGGAAATCAAGGGACTTGTAAAAAAGGCGTGGGATATCAGGAAACTGATAGTAGAAACCACATTTACCTGCGGAGGATCACATCTTGGCGGTTCGCTTTCGCAGACAGACGTTCTTGTGACCCTGTACTGGAAGTATATGAATATCGATCCTGCGAATCCGGCATGGGAAGACCGGGACAGGTTCATCCTCAGCAAAGGCCATGGTGGGGTAGGCTGGGCGGCTGTCCTTGGCGAGAAGGGGTATTTTGACAAAGACCTTTTGAAGAACTTCAACAAGACCGGTTCGCCTTTCGGAATGCATCTTGATTCCCTGAAGGTTAAGGGCTGTGACGCGTCTACAGGTTCGCTCGGCCATGGGCTTGCGATAGCGGTAGGCCTTGCTGTCGGAGCAAGGCTCAATAAAAAATCATACAGAACATACTGCATGGTCGGAGACGGCGAACTCTGTGAAGGCACAAACTGGGAAGCGGCAATTATTGCCACGCATCATAAACTCGACAATCTGACGCTCTTTGTTGACCGCAACAAGCTCATGATTGACGGTCCTACGGAAGATATAACCTCTCTGGAACCGATAGACGCCAAGTTTCAGGCATTCGGCTGGGAGACTATAACGATAGACGGCCATGATTTCGCTCAGATAGGCGATGCAATTGAAAAGGCCCAGGCTAACAAGGGAAAACCGACCGTAATTATCTGCAATACGATCAAGGGCAAGGGAATTGAGCTCTTTGAAAACAAATCCCAGTGGCATTACGGCGGAATCAACAGCGACCTTAAAGAACAGGCTCTTCAATGCCTGGACAAGTTCTACTGCGAATTATAAGGATTAGGAGGTAAATCATGGCTGAAGGTATGAGCTGGTCAGTGACCGATGGCGATAAATTAACACAGGCGGAAATATACGGAGAAGTTCTAGCACAGCTGGGTGATAAATATTCTAATATAGTAGCAATAACTGCAGACCTTGCAAGCTCCACAAAGATCGGGCGTTTCGGAAAAAAATTTCCTGCACAGTTTATCAATGTAGGTATTGCCGAAAACACCATGTTCGGCATGGCGGCAGGTCTTGCACAGTCAGGTATGATGCCGGTCGTATCTACAATGGCTGCTTTCGCATCTTTAAGGAGTGCCGAGCAGGTAAGAACCGACATCTGCTATCAGAAGCTCAATGTTAAAATAATTGCGACGCATGCAGGCATTTCTTTCGGGCAGGCTGGTTCCACCCATCACTGCACAGAAGACTTGGCAGTAATGCGCTCTTTCCCGAACATGACGGTTATCGCACCTGCCGATGGTTTTGAAACCGGCAATGCGGTTGTTGCAGCAATGGAGATAAACGGCCCTGTTTACATCAGAATTGGCCGCGGTTTTGAACCCCCTGTCTATAAAACTCAGGACTATGATTACAAGATAGGCAAGGCGATCAGGATGAGGGACGGAAAGGATATCACCCTTATCGCCTGCGGAGTAGGCGTGCTTCAGTGCATGAGGGCTGCCGAGGTATTGAAGTCTCAGGGGCTTGAGGCAAGGGTTATCAATATGCATACAATAAAGCCGATAGACAAGGATGCAATCATTGAGGCTGTCACTGAAACGCGGCGCATTATAACGGTGGAAGACCACAGCATTATGGGCGGTCTGGGCTCGGCTGTTGCCGAAGTGATCGTCGAAAGCGGCAAGGCCTGCGCATTCAAGCGTCTGGGAGTACCTGATGTTTTCGCAATAGTTGGCTACCCGGAAGACCTCTACCACCACTACAAGTTCGATGCCGACGGAATAGTCGAAACGGTCGGCGCCCTTCTCAAGATGGAAATCGAAGAGGATGAGAACTGGGAAGACGAGGCATAAAGGAGAACTGATATGGCAGATAAAGTAATGCTGACAAACCGGATTGCGCTCCGGTCTATCATGCCCTTATTCAAGGTTCTTTATGAAGCCGACTACATGTCAGTGAGAAAGCTCCTTGGAAAGTTTGACGGCGTGATTCAGTTCTGCATCAAGGGGACTGATACCGGCGCGTACCTGGAATTCAAGAACGGAGGGCTCGAAGTGCTTCAGGGCATTCATCCGAATCCCGATGTGGTGCTTCCATTCAAACACGCTGCAGGCATGAACGCGCTTTTTACGGGCGGGGTTCCTGCTTTCGGCGGATTCCCCAAAGGGCTTTACAAGATTACGCTTGTCGGAAAGCTCCTTTTACTGATGCTCGGACTGCTGCTTCTTATGCCGAACGTCAATCCCAAAGAGCCTGCAAAGCGAGAGCTCAAGGTTAAGATGATCATGTACATGATCACTAACGCGCTTTCCCAGCTGAATAAAGGCGGAGACGAGGACATGATGGTCTGGACAGGCAAGCAGCCGGACATATCTGAGGATAAAAGGCGGAAAGACAAAGGCCGGCCACGGCAAGTATGCGCGCAAGGCTCCTTTCGTGCATATGAGGTTTAACGGCATCGAAGGCGCTTACAAGGTTCTGGGCGAAAGCAAGGACACTGTCAGTGCGACATCCGACGGCGACATCAAGCTCGAAGGCTCACCTGAATATGCAGGCGTCATGGGCAGTTTCATGATGCGCATACAGGACATGCTGATGCCGCCCAAGAAATAGGAGAACCCGAAGAATAGCTTTTAAGAAAACCTGTAGTTTGAAAAAAGAAAAGGCCTCAACAAAAAAATGTTGAGGCCTTTTTATTGACCGCTTTTCAGAATGTCACGGTATATAAGCAAGTGCTCCTAATTCAAAGGGCCGCACTGGCTCAGGACAACATCGGAATAAAATTTCTTTAAGCCCTCGATGAATGTACGCGGGATATATCGTCTGGTGCTGTCGAGTTTCATAAGGTCATAAATATTGTTTTCCGTTTTCAGATAAAGCTTTTTCGATTCGGCCATGCTTTTTATCAGCCTGGCGTCAATGCCGTAATAGACGATTTTTTTATTGAAAGGCTGCATTTCATAGACATCTGCATTAGGTGTTGCCGGGGAGTCTTGTGCGTTGGATAGAAGATATTTGCCTTTTGCCCCGCTTGTAGATGTGGCTGTTATATTGAGCGGAATTGTTGCATCATCGACAACGACGGCCAGCGTTGCAGGCGTACGGAAGACATTGTTTGAATACCCGGATGAAACCAGCATGAGATAATATCTGCATTGTGGGAGTTTAGGCGCCTTATCGAGCACGCTGTCACCGTAAAGCTTATAGTTGCTCAATCTCAGGATAATATCCGGATAATCAGCGATATACAAATCACCGGTGCAGTATCTTCCGCCCCACGCCTTGTAGATATCAGAGCTTTCGGCATTGTTCAGGATGCTCAGAGGCATGGAGCACCCCACCAGAATGATAAGCGAAAGCAACATTATGATGATCCCGGTTATTTTCTTCATAACGGTTACTTATAGGCATATGAAAAAAATGTCATGGATTTTTTATGAAAAATCGAAAAAGCTTCCTGAACGACATATTTATTCACCGTATAATGATTTTAAGTTGCAGGTTTAAGGTTTTTTAACCGATGTAATATTTAATAAAGGTCATTAAGGAGTCTGATGTGTGCGGCGTGGCGGGAATATATAATCCAGCTGGATATACAATTGAAGATGTCGAAAGAATGCTGCCTCCAATGAACCACAGGGGGCCCGATGAATATGGCACCTGGACGGGCGACGGGCTGCTTCTGGGCCATAAGCGGCTTTCAATCATAGGCGTGTCCTCCGGCAGGCAGCCTTTATCAAACAATGACGGCAGTATTGTCATCTCGGCCAACGGCGAGATATTCAATTACATCGAACTTCGAGAAGAACTTAAAAAAAAGGGCCACACCTTCCGCACCGACTGCGACATAGAACTCATTCCCCACCTCTATGACGAATACGGGCTCAATATGTTCGAACACATGAACGGTCAGTTTGCATTCGCGCTCTGGGATACGAAAAACAGACGGCTCATGCTCGCCCGCGACAGGTTCGGAATCTCGCCCTTGTTCTATACTACAAAGGGAGAAAGCCTGATCTTTTCATCGGAAATAAAGGCCATGCTGCCGGTTCTCGGTAAAATGAGCCTTGATTATATGGGCCTCTCACAGGTTTTCACGTTCTGGAACACGGTCGCGCCCCGCACAGTCTTCGAAGGCGTAAGCCAGTTAAGGCCAGGCGAATTCATGGTTGTGGATTCATCCGGGATAAAGAAGCAAATATATTGGGACCTCGAATTTCCCGATGCCGGCGGCCATGATGTAAGGGATGAAAAGAAGGCAGTGGAAGGCATCCGGGAACTGCTTGACCGTTCGGCTTACATCAGGCTGAGGGCCGATGTGCCTGTAGGCGCATACCTTAGCGGCGGGCTGGATTCCAGCATACTCTGCCTTCTCGTGAGAAAGCACGCCCAGCATATGGAGACGTTCTCAGTGAGCTTTGCGGATGCCCTTTACGACGAGGCCCCTTTTCAGGAGATGATGGGTAGTGCGCTCGGCACCAACCACCATGTCGAAAGGATAGGCTATCCGGATATCGGCAATGTCTTTGAACACGTCATATGGCATGCTGAGACGCCAGTGCTGCGTTCTGCCCCTGCACCCATGTTCAAGCTGAGCGGGCTTACCAGGGGACACGGCATCAAGGTTGTACTCACCGGAGAAGGATCGGACGAGCTTTTCGGAGGCTATGACATATTCAAGGAAAACAGGATACGCCGCTTCTGGGCGAAGGACCCTGATTCGAAAATGAGGCCGCAGCTTCTCTTCAGGCTCTATCCTTATTCGCCGGTTCAGATGAAACGCACGGGCGCGATGCTTATTTCATTCTATAGAAAAGACATCTCGGATACCGGGCATTTCGGCTATTCCCACCTGCCAACATGGAGGAATACCGCAGGGATTCAGTCGTATTTTACAGACGAGGTCAGATATGCCCTTCTTGATTACAACCCGGTGGATGAGCTTGAAGCCTTGATTCCGGATGATTTTTACCGCTGGCATCCTCTCAATCAGGCTCAGTATCTCGAGATAAAGCTTTTGCTGGCAGGCTACCTGCTCTGTTCGCAGGGCGAGCGCATGACAATGGCGCACAGCGTGGAGGGCCGATACCCCTTCCTCGACCACAACGTGGCCGAATTTGCCAACAGGATCGATCCGAAACTTAAACTCAAGGGCCTGACTGAAAAGTATATCCTCAAGAGGGCGTTTATGGACGAGCTGCCCCGCGAGATATTCATGCGCACAAAGCAGCCCTACGGCGCGCCGAACAAGGAGGGCTTCTTTGAAAACGGCATGCCGCGCGGAAATATCGCGCCCTATCTCGATACGGAAATGATAAAGGCTTCCGGCATTTACAATCCGGGTATGGTGGAAACACTGATTAAAAAGTGTGCGGAGTCGTCAAGGCTGGGGTTCAGGGACAACAGTGCGTTTGTGGGAATAGTATCAACTCAAATCCTCCTCAGCAAATTCTGCTAGCAGGCAGGGCGGGATAACTTCGCATCTCATTGTCGCTCCTTGCGGAAACGCTGCGGAGTACGTAGAAGTACACCTCGCATTTCCGCTTCGTCGCTCCTCGACCTGCGTTGTTCTGCCGCCATGCGAAAAACGACACCTTTATTCGTGAAGTAATCATATGGAAATGATATATTTTGATTCTTGACTTAAATGTATAATTAAAGTCTTTTGATATGAAATGTAATGCAGGTTATTAAAATGAAAATGCTTTATAAAGAAATTATGCAATAAATGGAGTGTGTATCGGTGAATCCAGATCGACCAATTATGAACAGCGAACAAGATTCTTTTGAACGTTTGGCATTTGCAAAGTACTTAGCAAGCTTTCTTTGCTTGGATAAAGATGAACCCTCTATAGTAGTGGGTATTGATGGTAAGTGGGGTGAAGGCAAAACTTCTTGCATAAACCTTATTAAAGAAATCCTTACTAAAAACTCTTCGAGACCTATTATTGTTGATTACAATCCGTGGCTTATTTCAACCTTAGACAGTGTCATAGAAGGGTTTTTTATAGAGTTAGCATCTGCCATAGGAGAACAGTCTACTGCTAAGAACGCAAAAGCAGCTGCTCATAAAGTGCTCCAATTCGGAAAGATGCTTGCACCAATTAAACTTATCCCCGGTGTGGAACCTTGGGGTACGATGGTAGAAAGTGTTCTTTCAACTGTAGGTGGGGCTGCAAAGGCTGGGGCTGAGTTGGCCGACTTGAGCCTCCAAACTCGAAAGATAGATCTTCAGAAAAGTCTTAGTCATATTAATAGACCTTTGGTTGTGATAATAGATGATATTGACAGGCTTTCCCCCGAACATGTGCGTATAGTTTTTCAAATGCTCAAGGCAGTGTGTAACTTTAATCGTGTCTCATACCTAATAGCTTATGATTCTCAACAGGTAAAAGATGCCCTTTCGGGAGCGAGTAGGGGACGCTGATTGGAATATTAGAATCTTGAATCATGATGGTGACAGCACTGACAATGACGCGTTTTTATTTATTGAATGAATTCTGGTTTTAAGGAAGGTCTATATGACAAAGATATTTATTGCCCGGCATCCGACTGAGGCCCATCTCGTGAAAAACCTTCTGGGAACTAGTCAGGGACGCTCATTTGAATATTAGAATCTTGAATCATGATGGTGACAGCACTGATAATGACGTGTTTTGATTTATTGAATGAATTCTGGTTTTAGGAAGGTCTATATGACAAAGATATTTATTGCCCGGCATCCTACAGAGGCCCATCTTGTGAAGAACCTTCTGGAGTCTGAAGGTGTTACCGCTGAGGTTCATGGCGAAGCTCTCTATAGTGCATTGGGTGAGATTCCAATTATATCGGATACGTTGCCTTCAGTATGGATCTGGGATGACAGTCTGGCCGATAAGGCAAAGGAAGTCATTGACCGCTATCTGAAAGGGCAGAATTCCGATGTATCCTTCGGTAAACCCTGGCATTGTCCGGGATGCGGTGAGTTTATTGAATCCCAGTTTACTTCCTGCTGGAGATGCGGAACATATTCTGAAAAATACGGCACCGGAAAGACAGATAAGAAGTCTTTCCGGAATACCGATAAGGTCCTTACTGATGACCAGAGACGTCATGCAATAAATAAAAATGTGCTGTTCAGATATCTGGTAGTAACTTCATTCATGCTCTATACGATCTGGTTCTTTATGCCTTATTTCTGGAATTTCTTATATGATCAGAAGATACAGATATTGATGTCATGGAATGGTTATGGCGGGCTTATTATGAATAATGCCTGGATAGCTTATTCGTTTTTTCTCCTGTACCTTATCACTTATTGCGGACTGATTTATTTCAGGACATGGGCAAGGGTTGTCTTTGTAGCTCTTATGATCGGATCATTCATAAATACATCTATTGGCGGTGTCGTTGTCAGAACGGCTTTCGAATACCTGCTGGAATCCCTTATATTTACTATTGATGGTTCAATCGTAATAATGATGTATTTCACTGATGTGAAAATAATATTCCGCAAAGATTTTCAGGAACCGATGCTAGAGCGTGAAGGGGATGTTCATAACCAATAACTTAAACCCGTAATAGGCTTTTGGTCTCTTCCTCAGACATGCACCAAAGGCCTTTCCGGCATAGCTTCAATAATATCATGTTAAGCCGCAGAGCGGTTTTCAATCCAGCTCAGGTTCAGTTCCTTCTTTTTTGCAGCGCAATCCCTCAGGTAAAGGTTAATAAGGCTCTGATAAGGTATGCCTGTTTTCTCGGACATATCCTTGAAGAAATCTATAACATCAATGCCTATGCGAAGAGTCACCTGCCTTCTGAGCTTGCCTGCATAGGGGTTTTTCCTGCTTTTCATTTTGGAAAGGTCATATTCTTCTTTCATGGTTTTTCTCCTGTGTAATATTTAGCCTCATTCTTTGTAGCTTTCCGGGCCGAGATTATCCGGATAATTGAATCGGATTCCCTGAAACAATGACAGATCATAAGCAGGTTCAGATTTGAACTTATTCCAAGCAATAAAAATCTGTCTTCCCATTGAGAATTTTCATCGTCATAAAACTCGATTGCGAATGGATCATAAAAAACTGTTTCTGCTTCTTCAAATGAGATGCCGTGTTTGATTTGGTTCTCTGCTGCTTTTGTGTCATCCCACTGGAATTTAAGTGCATCCATAAACCAATTGTAAATACAATCAGTTTACAATGTCAATAACAACTAATCTCATCCCTTTGAAACAGCTACTTCCTTTCGGCAAATCCTGATATAGAGAGACATGGAATTAATCATCAACAGGAGGTGGATTATGAAAAAAATACTGGCCGCAATATTAATATTGTTTTCACTGCCGGTTTTTTCGCCGGCTTACGGGGCGGATTGGACACCCGTTCAGCTTTCAGTTTTTCATCCCATACAGCTTTATCCTGAAAAGACGGATGTGCAGGGGCTCAGACTCAATCTGGTTTACGGTCTGAATGAGAACGTCAGCGGTTTGGATATCGGAATTGTCAATCAGGTCGTAAACAAATTCAAAGGGGCGCAAGTAGGCGCATTTCCGTTCGGCGGGGCAAACTTTACCAGAGAGCTTTCCGGGCTGCAGCTGGCCGGTTTTTTCGGCGGGATCAATATAGCTACGGGCAAAACAGTCGGGATGCAGGTTTCGGGAACTCTCGCCGGAATCAATTATGCCGGCGATGTAACAGGCGCGCAGATATCGGGTCTGCTGGTGGGCGTCAACGTTGCAAAGAACGTTAAGGGATTACAGACATGCATAGTATATAATCAGGCCGAATCAATGCAGGGGCTTCAGATAGGTCTTGTGAATTATTGTATGGAGATGAAGGGTATACAGATCGGACTGGTCAATATCATAGAGAAAGGCAGGATACCTTTTCTTCCCATTGTCAACGCACAGTTTTAAGCGCAGCGGTGTCCTTGCCGTCCTCCATTGTCTCTATCCGTAACTACTGCTATATGTGGTCGGTTGCCGCATTGACACCCTTCAACGATGCCCTTATACTTTTCCCATGAAAAAACAAATTCCCATCATATTAAACAGAACAGGAAGTTTTAACCCATGAGTCTTTTAACTAAGGCAGTAAAAATCATGGGGTGTCTTTTAGTCTTGTTTTTATTTATTTATTCAGCGACGGAAAGTTTTTCAGCGGAAAATAAAGTCTATCCTGTCATGCACCCGGACCGGGAAACCTTCACGAAATGGGTTGCAAAATACCGGAAAGCGCCTAAAGCAACCATGGACCCGCGACTTTCGGCCGTTCTGCGGTCATCGGCTGCCAGAGCCTCCTCCACATCCATCAGTCTGCTTGATCGTATTCAATACACGCCCGCTGAACGAGATCAGGGGGCGTGCGGCAACTGCTGGGCCTGGGCCGGCACCGGCATCCTGGAACTTGCCCTTTATCAATCCTACGGCATTAAAGACAGGCTCTCCGTTGAATTTCACAACGTATGCAATGAAAACTATCCTTATGCCTGCAATGCAGGCTGGCTTTTTGTTTTAGGTGATTTTTATCATTCAACATCTTATACCATTCCATGGTCCAATCCCGGTGCCTCATATACGGCAACCCAGTTCAATCCTGCCGCTTGCGATGCCATCATCAAAGTGCCCCGGTATCAAATCGCATCTATCAGCACGGCAATGCTGATTCCGACAATGGATATTTCACAGGCTGAAGCGATCCTGAACATAAAAAATATTCTTAAACAGGGCAAGGGGGTCTACTTAACCTTTGTTCTGCCGGATAGTGCATCCTGGAATGATTTCGTATCTTTCTGGACGGATCAGCCCGAATCAGCCCTGTGGTCAAGCGATTCATACTGCGGCATATCCTATAATGAATATGAAGCCGGCGTTCATGCCGTTCTGATTGTCGGGTACAACGATGATGATCCCGACTTCAATAATCACTACTGGATTATCCTGAACAGCTGGGGAACAACGGACAGGCGCCCGAATGGTCTTTTCCGGCTCCGCATGAATACAGATTACAATTGCCCGATGGAGCCTTACAAGGCGTTTTACTTCGAAACAATGGACGTGGCCTACTGTTCTTTTATAATTTCTCCTGCCGGCCGAATGATCGATAAAACGGCTGCAACAGGCGAAGTTACACTTACCACAAACGGAACCTGTAATTGGACCGCTGAAAGCAAGGCATCCTGGATATCGATTACATCAGAGAAAAGCGGTGCTGAAGGATCGACTATCCGCTATGCGGTTCAAGCCAATCCGAATCCTCTTTCACGGACGGGAACCCTGACCATAGCCGATAAAACATTTCCGCTGCAACAGAAAGGACTTCCTCCTGCGGTGTTATCCGTATCACCAGGGGAAAGCTCGAGCGATGCGGGTGTCTCGACACCCATATCCGTCTCATTCAGCGAGGCGATGGATGCCTCCACCATCAATACATCGACGTTTACCGTCGGCCAGGGGGTGACAGGTACAGTTACTTATGATGCCGCCACCCGCAAAGCCACCTTTGTTCCGGCTAATGCGCTTTCTTATTTCACTACCTATACGGTAACGCTTTCCGAAACGATAAAAGATTCCGAAGGGGAACCGCTGGCCGAGCCCTATGTATGGACGTTTACGACCATGCAGCAGCCTTCCGGCAGCGGAGGCAAATGTTTTATTGCTACGGTAGCCTGCCAGCAGAAGTAAATGGTATACTAATAAAATAAAATGAAGAACAGCAGAGCGTACTAATTGCCGGGCATTAATAAAAAGGAGGGGCTGTCATGACAAAGGAAGCTTTTATAAGCATCGATAAGAAACCGGAGATGATTTTTATTCTTTGCCTCATTTATGCTCTGCATATGGTTGAGGAATTTTCGCTCGGCTTTGTTGAATGGGCCGATAAATATTTCGGCAAGTTCAACTGGATACAGAATATAATCGGCAACTTTATATTCTTTGTGGCCCTGGCCTATGGCTGCTATCTCTACTATAAAGATCCGGAAAGAAATTTATGGGCCGGAGTGTCCGGCAGCATGTGGGTTCTATCGAACGCTTTCCTGCATATTTCAGCCAATATTCTTGGCAAAGAGTATTCTCCCGGTGTGGTCACGGTGGCTACTCTTTACATACCCGGCGGATTGTATTTCATTGCAAAATGGGGCAGGAAGGGGCTGCTGAACTACAAGATTCTCACTCTGTCATTCGTTATCGGCGCAATGATTTTCATGATCATCCCCACCTTTCTAAGGGCGATAATTCTTCGCGCCAGGCTTGCAAAATTATTTCACCTGGTGAAATGACAAATGACCCTGGTGACATGCCTTGAAACGGGACTAATATTCAATCCGGCAGGGATAAAGGCCTTGCGCTAAGTAGTAACTCAAGCCTCACTGTGGGGGAGATTTGCATCCTGGATCGTAAGACCCCTGCTTTCCGTCTTTGCACTTGCCTGAGGTTGACAGGCCGTAGTCGCAGCATCCCGGGGTAACGCATGCAGTATGCTGATTCGGTTTGATGGTGACCACGCAGTGGCCGCTGCCGTCCATTCCTGCCGAGACGTCGGCTATTATGTATGTCTCCTTGCCGACCCCGAACATCGGCGGACTCATCGATGCAATCGTGCAGTTATTTCCCATGACGAACTGGCCGCCCGAGTTGTCAGGGTTATGGCATTCACCTTTCGAACAGTCCCATGTGCCGACGGCGTGATCCTGGTACGGGGTCTGAGCCCAGTACCAGAAGTTAACCTGCAGACCGAACTGTCCATTCGGGATTATATAGGGCCCGGACTTTCCGGGCCCGATTTCCTGACCATATGGGTTGAAAAGTGACACGAT
>CAYNVT010000091.1:0-16876 GCA_964400685.1 uncultured Bacteriovoracaceae bacterium
CCCCGCGTGTGCGGGGAACGTTTTACATGTTTCCATCACATCTCCTTCTCAAACGGTTCATCCCCGCGTGTGCGGGGAACGTCAGCATTTACAATGAAGTACGGCAACAACTCTCGGTTCATCCCCGCGTGTGCGGGGAACGTGCTTGGATAGAAGCTTGCATAAGCGGCGCATCCGGTTCATCCCCGCGTGTGCGGGGAACGTTGCATCGAGTTCCGACTCAACCACCATAACCGCGGTTCATCCCCGCGTGTGCGGGGAACGTACTTCCTGTATCTCGTAGAAATCACTATATATTTTCAAAGATCAAACTTCTACCAAAAATCAACGCACTTTTCTCATGTTCCGTTTGTCTCAATTTCAGGATTATCCGGTAAAAACGAAACCAGCTTTATTCCATCCATCTCGACAGGAATCCTTCGGTTCGCCCCGAGCGTCATGAAATCAAAACCCGCCTCGGCGTTTGTGCTCCAGGCCATCACAGCATTGCCATCTTCAAGGCCTTTCTCAACTGTATTCCATATCATTTCCCGAACCCTGCGCGAGATATTCCCGACATACACACCGGCCCTGCCTTCAAGAAGCCACACTGCACGCCGTCCCCTCCATCTCGGCGGCGCATTTTCAACCACGATGACCAGCATCGCCTATACCCTCCTTATTGGGAATTGCAGGTTCGACGGATTCAGGCGCAGGCTCCGGCATCTTCAGACCGCCCGCTGCTAGAATTTCTTCAATAGCCGGAATAATCCGCTTGAGCAGCTTCGACTGGCGGAACATGTCGCGGCAGGCTATTCTTACATCGCGCTCGGGATTGACGGGCTTTTGCGCCGCAATTCTGAACGCCGCGGGAACCACAGTCTCAAACTTGAAGATATCAGCAATGTCGTAGACGAACGACTGCGGCTTTCCCGTATGGATGAAACCCACGGCTGGGGCATAGCCTGCAGCCAGGATCGCGGCCTCGCATATTCCGTAAAGACAGGCTGTTGCGGAACTCAGGCAGCGGTTGGGAATATCGCCGCTTTCCCATTCAGTATAATCGTAATTCCGGCTTTTCCATTCAACCCTGTACTGGCGGGCAAGAAGTTCATACATCTTCCTGACACGGACACCCTCGATGCCGCGGAGCTGTTCTATGCTGCGCCTTTCCGGTGGAGCCTCCCTGAAACGCATCGCATACATCTTACGCACGACTTTCAGCCGTGCATCATCATCAAGCGCAAGCTTTGCCTGATAAAGTAGCCTGTCGGCACGCGCCCCGCCCGGCTGGCCCGAGGCATAGAGACGCACGCCGCCGTCACCCACCCACACAAGCAGGCACCCGACCCGCGATGCAAGGGTGACCGCCGCATGAGAAACGCGCGTTCCCGGTTCCAGCATGAGGCAGGCAACTCCGCCTACCGGAATGTGCGTGCGCACGCCGGTTTTATCGACGACCACGAACGCGCCGTCCAGGACATCAAGATTTCCCTTTTCAATGAACAGGATTGAAATCCTATCCTTCATAAGGGTTGGCTTCAGTGGCGGAAGGATTGGTTCAGACATGATTATTTTCCTTTCAAGCGTTTCAGGCTTTCTGGCTCCATAAGATAATTTTCTTTCGATACAATCTTCGAGCCGGTCTCGGCTTCAAGCTTTTCGCGGGCTTCTCCGGCAATGCGTCCACCCTTGTGTGCTGCAACCTTGTTTTGCGGCAATCCATGAGCGTCATGCTTTCTTGTGATCTCGGTTGTTGCTGCTTCGCTGAGCATGGGAAATATCAGTTCAAGGTCGTTCATATGATCGCGCAGATTTTCGCGCTTAAGGCCTTTATGCTTTTTGTATTCGGATGGCGTCAGGCCGAATGCAGCCTTTGAGATTTCAGCAGTAAGAATCGCGTATTCAGGCTCGTCGTTAACGCCGCGACCTTTCCATTCATCGGTAAGCTCGGCGCGAATGGCGATGCCGCGCATGCGCTTCTCGATCCAGTCGTCTGAATATCCTTTGGCTTTGTACAGCTCGCGTGTCCTCTTCGTGGCAAGCTCAGGGTCTTCGATTTCTTGCACCCGTTCATAGCCGACCCTGGCAAGCCAGCGTTTGAATGGTTCCGCCTTTGGCGACGGGATGGACTGGATGATGCGGAATATGCCTTCGGTGTTGGCGCAGTCGGTTTCCCGCAATTTACCGTCAGGTGCAGGGAGTTTCAAACCGTGACAAAACGTCACGACTTCACTGCCTTCCTGATTAAGCCTTTGTTTCAGCTTTCTCCAATAAGCTCCAGGATCAGGGCTTTCGGTCAGCGCCCCGCAAACATCGACAACCGAAAACCACCACTCATCATTAAAGAGAGTCCGTCTGATCTCCCGGCTCTGAAACACAACGATTTTCTTCTCCATCAACTTACCTCACACCCGCGCCAGTGACAACATTCCACAACCGAATGCCTTCGCCGGTCCGATGCCTGTAATTAAAAGCTCGTATAAACCCTTAGAATCAATGACTTTAAAGACACCTGAATAGATGACTGGTTGAATCTTGCCGGTTATGCTCTCCCTGATTTTTCTAAATCTGACAGGAATAGATGGTTCGACAACAATTGTTTCAAACAAAGCAATATTTGAGAATTTTTTCTTCAGCCAGTCTCTTTGAGCCTCTTCATTTATCAGAGGAACACGGCATTTTTTTATTTCCCCTTTCCCGTTCTTCCTGCCTTCTTCATCATCGATGGTCTTTATGGGATTGGCCATAAGAAGAAACCGCAATCTCTGTTCAGGTTGAAAAACTGGGCTGTACTCCTTGCTCGCAATAATCCTTGCATTGCGACTCGCCGGTTCAGGTTGTTTAGCAGACTGCATTAGAATTTCGGCACAAGAATGATCCGATTGAACGATTCGAAAAAGGAAATCACGTCTGGCTTGTGCATCCTTTTCAAACAATGTCCACAACTCCCTGTGAATCTCATAAGGGTTGTGTGCGACAGGCCCGCTTATCAATACCTTACTCAAGTACATCTTCACCTCCGTGAACATAGACATTTCGGGCTGCATTTAAAGAGTTGATATCGATTTCAATTCGCTTACACCTGCGAAATTCATAGAAACGGAGTTGATTCAACCGTGCTGCATCCTGGCGTTCATATTCGCCGTCTGAACACTCAATCCATGCCAGAAGTTTTGTTTCCCGTTTGCCTTTTTGAAAGGCTTTTCGCTCCTTGGGTGACCGGGGAGCACACCATGGCTCTGTTCGAAGAGCGCTTTCGATGCATTGATATTCCTGTGTCAGACGCTCGAAAACTGGGCGAGAAGGCACACAACTTTTTCGTCCGAGAAAAAGCGGCCATGTGGGTCGCTCCAAATGTCTCTTGAAAGTCTCAAGGATATCTTGGTTAACAGCCCGATGCTCTGGCTTTATCGCCAGTGCTACAAGAAATGCCGCATCGTACAGGTAATCACGCCAAGTGATTTCAGTATGTGGCGGTTCATTTTCTGCCTTATCGGGCGTTGTTCCACTGACAGATGTTCCCGTTTTCATTTTGCCGTTTGCTTGCCAGAAGTGTCCTTGAACTGTATGATAATCTGTCTCAATGATTCCAGGGCGATCAATTCTGACGCCAAAATTCAAGACCTTGTCCCACTGCTCCAGACTCATGTCGGGTTTGTCATTCGACTGCCAATCAGGGCGTACAATCCCCGCTGCGCATCCTAACAGGCCAATGATAGCAGACTTTGTCGGCTCAGGGCCTGTGTCTCTCCTGGACCAACGCGCTCGCAAGCCCCAGCTCTGAAGAGGGCCTTCCAGACGAAGAAGAAGAATCGGTTCAAACACTTGTATTCTCCGAAGGACACCCAAGATGCTCTCTAAGGGATTTTATGAGTTCATCCGAATCCTTGACCGGTGTGAAAGGAACTTTTATACAATCCTCTTTCTCTTCCATGTCTTTCCCATTGTTAGTTTTAGTAGTGTCTACACCTTCCAACGTAACACCCATTTGGGTGGAGCCAGTAAAAAGCAGCCTAGCATTCGCCTCACGATTGAACACTTTCGTTATCCGGTTGGCCTCATCAATCAATCTTTTTGCTGATTCAATACGCAAGTCCACATGTTGTATTTGACCAGTATCTGACAGCGATTCTTCATTCTTTGGGTCGATTGGCTTGGCAAACGCATCGGCGTAACTGACCGGTACATGGCTGTCGCGAACCTCTACCAAAACCAAAGTTGGAAGCGAAGGTGTTGCCATGGAGTTGAATTTTCCGGTGGGCCTCTCGAAGATAGCCGCTTTAAGTAGACCAACTACAGCATCACAGGCACATTTTTTTGCTTTCTTCTGATCTTCGTCTGTAACTGAAAGCTTATGATTAATCGATTTGCCGGTCAGGTTGTCCGTGAGGGCCTCAAAATCCACGTTGAAGTAACTATAATAACAGGCCGAAGTAAACTCCGCATCTCCCATGCCATCGGTGCCTGTCAGCAATTTTCCTTCCGCACCAAAGGCATCTTTGTACCAATCCAATCGTTTATCGCGCCGGTCGTCCACGCGCGTCCATAGGTCGAACTCACGTGTAAATTCGTGTGTGCTTATGGAATGGGCGAACTGGCTGCTGGCCTCAATATTGTGCATAAGATCGCTCGTTACCATTCTGCCAAAGAGCGCCATGTCAACAGGTATACCTTGCCAGCCTAAGCCCACGGATTTCAATACGATCTTAGGGTCAAATTCCTTTTTCCTATCTGTCTCTGCCCAGCCATTAATACCTTCTGCCAAAGTGTTGAGTTCTCTTTCCCGCCAGAATACGCTCTGTGCTGTCTTTAAATTATCTTTCTGCGCTGCTGTTTTATCCACATCTTGACCCTC
Source organism: uncultured Bacteriovoracaceae bacterium (assembly GCA_964400685.1). Lineage (GTDB taxonomy): Bacteria > Desulfobacterota > Desulfomonilia > UBA1062 > UBA1062 > DATCTV01. The sequence goes on from CAYNVT010000091.1 coordinate 4,838, forward strand.
TGTTTTGTCATCCGAATCTGAAGCTGAGGTGTCGCCTCCGTCACCTTCTCCTTTCTTGATCACTTTCTTTAGCAACCCTTTGAGTTTGATCTGTTCCTCATCAGAAAGGGTAATACCCTTACTTAATGCCCTTCGGATCACCTCATCCGGCATTGAGGTCGTATGCATCCCAAGGTCTTTATTAACTTCTTCACGAAACGTCTTTGATGTCCGGTAGGCTCGTTTGAGGCATTGACTTGAAATGCGGGCTCGACGATAGCCGCCGAAATATGCGCTCTTAGGGCTTCCTGACTCGTCACGATTTAAATTACTTGGCGCATGATTCTGGATAATGTGAACTTCAATCAACATATTCTTCCTCCTCATCTTGAATGTCTTCTGTTTCGGTTTGTTCATTTGATTCCATAGCTTCATCTTTGTCTTTTGAAGAGCTATAGAAAGCCCTCGCCCAACGCTCCTGAATAAATCGGCTTTCTGCACGCCAATTGCGCAGGTCATAGGCAAGTTGAATAGCATCAATTGGCACTTCTGCCGTAACCAGCATACGAACCAATCCGTACAGCCGATGTGTGAGTTCTCCTGTTCCATCGCGTTTCAACTCGGCGTCAAGCAGAGTACGGAATCGTTCATGGATATTTGGAGGCGGTTTTGGAGTTTTGCCTTTTTCAAGGGCATCTTGCCGATTGCGATAAACGATAGCAGGATCCTTATCTGAATCACTTTCACGACAATACCTTGCCCATGCTGCTCCAATTGAGCCTCGATGTTTGTATTTATAATGATGCTGACCGCTTTTTATTTTTGCAGTCGGATATTGAGCAATAAGTGTTGCTGTAAGAAAATCTGCCGGATGTGTACTGACACTGGCGAACCATTGGCAATTACGGCTTTCTGCGAGCCGCTTTTCGCAGGCGCGTCGCAAAGCTGCAAGTGTACCAGTATCCTCACATTTCAGCGAATAGAGATATTGAATAAACATATCTTCTTTTTTCATGATTTCTTCTCCTTTACCGGTTTTGGCAAATGATGGTTCAGTTGTCTTTCGAACCAATTGGTTGCATTAGCAATGCGGAAAAGTCCGTCGGCGGTTCGCCGATGAGGTTCTGTCGCTTTGTTGAATGCATCAAGCGCTTCTCTGCGAATTACTTTCCAGAGCGTCTGTTCAGCGTCCTGATAGCCACTCACGAGCGCATCCAGATAAGTGCCTGACAGTGGCAGTTCCAAACGTTGCCAGAAACCATTTATCGAATTGATCTCTGCCCGATGAATAGTTTTTCTCGCCGTCTTCTTTGCTTCCGATGGAGCTCGAAGCATTCGTAATGAGGTCATAAGAGCATCGGCAACCCTTTGAGTTGTCTTGTACGTATTGATTACCCGGGCAGATAGACGGTTGTCGTGCGCCACTTCTGTTGGGAATGTGATTACAGAGCGAAACCATTCCTCAACTTTCACGTCGCCACCGCCGCCACCCTTTTTTTTCATTCCATAAACAGCGACATTAAACCGTGGAGTATCAACAACGCGAAGCGCGTTGGAAATCACCTCAGGCCGGGAGCGACGCTTCTGTTTACGAAGACTCTCACCTTCGCTTGCAACCAAGAATAGAGGAACAGCATCTCGCCAGACAGGGATGTCCCTTCTAGCTTTGATATGTTCTATGGTGTCACCAGTGGTTTCGACACCCGCATTCGGATCACGCCAGCCATACCTGGCATCATAGAGAATGCCGCCCTTTTCCTTGGCTTTTTCGGTTGGTTTCCCATAAGCCGACTTATTGATTGCTTTAGTAATTTTTGGTCCATCGCGCTCTAACCTTATAACGCGTACCGGCCATGTGAAACCCTGGGAGATAGTTGGTACTTTCGGAAGCTGTGTTATATCCAATTGTGTTCTCCAAGCCGGTCCATTATCTTGCTCCTGTTTTGTTGTGATTCTTCCATTCCGCCCCGGTAGATTAAGTATGAGTGTCTCAAAAAGGTTTCTCCCCAACACTAGCGCGTATAAAGGAGGATCTCCCACAAGAGTTCGCACTTCTCCTGGCTTGTTTTTGAAATTAAAGGGTGAAATCGTTGCCAGTACCTGAGCGGCTATGTCCTCTGTAAGGGATGCGCTGTCTTCCAGATAATGATGCCAGTGCGTTACATTGGTTCCACTTGGAATTGCGGGAAAGAGTGTTGCTATTGACTTAAGATCGGACTTCTTTACCCCGCTATCTGAAGCCTTAGGCTGGAGAAATGGCAAGCTGCTACTCCAAAGGTCAAAACCCTTACCGAATTTATCGAAGTAATCATTGAATATCTGTTCTTCGACATTCTCCTTCTCAAGAAGGACTCGCATCTTGCCAATAGTCGGTCGTTTCTGGGCTACAATGTAGGCATCCAGGATAATCGTAATAAGAAGTCGATTGAGACCAAACTCGATGAACGGTGAGGTGTGAGATATGCATTTGATTTCATGGCTGCGGTACAGTGCTTCTCGAATGCCGCTTTGAGGATTCCTTGGTTCGGTGGCATCATTGTTCCAAATGACCGGAATCCATGGCTCTGAAAGGAGGTTATACGAGTGAGAACCATTCATTTCTCACCTCCATGTTCAATACCAATGATTCGATTATATCGGATCACATATGTTTTCTTATCGTCCTTTATACCTGACCATGACCATCCATTATCTTCTCTCTTGACCGGCAAAAGCCAAACGCCCCGAAGCCTTCCTGAACCCAAAACCGGTGTTCCATATCCTTTTGCCGGTTTTGGGGGCCAGTATTTTGGCGGTATCTTAACGCTGGACTTGTAGAGTTCCTTAACTTTGTTTCTGTCAACGTCCCCATTGATCAGGCCCTGAAGTTCCTCATCGTCTATCGGAATCACAAGGACATCCTCCATGCCTAGACGGGTTTGCGCCCTCCATCCATTGCCGTCATCGCTATCGTCACCGACTTCATCCGCGCCGACGGGATCGAATTCGTCTGACATTGGTTCACAGAGAAGAAACTGCCCAGCCTGAGCAGCAATATCCTGTTGGAATATATTCCATGCAAGCCTTACACCCTCCTGATCTTCGGGGGCATCTGATGATGGAGTTTTACCATAAACCGCTTCAATGAGAGGACGAAACTCCTTTGGCAACTCAACTTGTTTTTTGTCGCTCAAAACCTCCAGGGTTAGCTGGAGAGGGTATTCCTGATACACTGTTTTTCTAGCGTCAATCTTTGGAGGTTTGCTACCTTCAGTTGTAGGGACAAGGATATGAAGCAGTGGCTCTCCACGCTGGTCAAGGCCGTCAACGAGGTTGCCATTTTTATCACGGGAGTGCCTTTTTATCCGGCCGCTTCGTTGAAGTAACAGATCAATCGGAGCAAGTTCACTGATCATGTGGTCAAAATCCACGTCAAGGCTTTGTTCGACAACCTGTGTTGCAACCAGAATGTACTTCTTGGGACGGTTGGGTGGAATAAACCGGCGTTCGTCATCTTCGCCTTTCCAGCGCCCTTTTCCGAATAAGTCGAGAACCTTTTGTGTGATTTCTTCTCTGTCTGAAGCCGCAAAACGAGCGTGGAAAAGAAGTCTTTCTTCTGCTGGAAATTTGATGGCCTCAAGTTCCTTGAACACCGCCTGGGCTTGTTTGACGGTGTTCAAGATGACACAACAACAGCCATCATCTTTAACCAATTCTACAGCTTTCACTGCTGTTTTTTTGGCGTTACCAAGTAGTCCTTCAGGAGTCTCAACTTTTAGCGTCCAGCTCGATGAAGCGTCAGACTTGATTTTCGAAACTTTCTTCTCCATATCAACAACGGTGATGAGGGGATATGGAGTATCTGTACCAAGTTCAGTATCTGCCGCCCCATACGCCTCAATCATTTCTACGCGCTGCTTTGCGGACAGAGTGGCAGAGAGCAGCACCACGGGAATCTTCAAACATGCGCACCATTGAAGGAGCCGGGCGATGATTGCGCTCATATAAGCGTCATAGGCATGCACTTCGTCGATGACAAGCACCCTATCCGCAAGTCCTGAAAGGCGCAGAAAACCGAACTTTACGTTCATGCCAGCAAGCATTGCTTGATCAACAGTTCCCACACCGTGTGCCCCAAGCATAGCTCTTCGTGTCGGGCGAAACCATGCGGCTGCAAAGGATTGATCATCCCCTGGCTCACCGTTCTGAGGCAGCTTTTCTGGTTCTTTCTCGTCTCGCAACCATGCCATTCCATGAACAAGTTTAACGTCTTTCCCATGATCTAGTTTCACGAGGTAGTCATCTCGATATCTTCTATGAAGAGAATCGCTCGTCGCCATAGTTGGAAGTGCCATGTACATCCCATGATAGCCTTTATCCCGCCACTTCTCGGCCAGAATCCAAGCTGCTTCTGTTTTGCCTTCACCCATAGGAGCCTCGATAATAATAAGTCCGGGAGGAATATCATTTTCTAAAAGTTTCTTTTGGATTGGCCGAGGTTTTTCGACAATGTTTGCTGCATTTCCTTCATGTGTGTCTTTCTTTAGGTCTAGTTTAGCTATCCATTCACATGCGATTTCTTTCGCTTTTTTAAAGTAGGCTTCTGGATCGTCGATATCTTTTAATCTGGGGTCGCCAAAGAAATCCTCATTACTGGCAATCCAGTCACTAAGTACAATATGACCGGCGAGACGTATTCCAAAAGCACTGAGGTCAACCTGATTCTCATCAGGAAAGGCTTCTACACCAACTACCTGTTGAAGCATCTGGCAAAGCTGGTCTTGTGCTTTAGCGTACTTAGGTGCAACGTCACGGGCCGCTTCATTCCAGTATCCATGATGCACAATCACGGTTCGTGCGATCGCATCAGCGGTGAAGTTATCTATACCATCCGAAACAAGCTTTTTCTTGATAAACCAAGCTGATATGCGCTCATGCCGACACCGGGCATCATTTGTGGGGCAATAACCAGCATCTATAAGTTCAGATGAAAAGTCTAGTATCTGATGTTGAAAACACGAATCTACTTTACCTATATCATGAAGTCCAACAAGCAATGCGATTGCTTCTGGCTTCCACCCAAAGCTAGTAAGGGGCTGACTCAAAGAAAACGAAACGGCTGAAGCATCAAGCATGTGTTTCCATAATGGATGCCTGGGTTTGCTCTTTGCCCATAATCGCTTAACATCATCTTTTAATACAATCAAAGTCATCATCTTATTGTCCACAACTTAACTACCTCACTTTCATCATATTACTGTCTATAGGACACAAGCATCCCTAAGATATACCCAACCGCCGCGACGTCGAGGCAGTGATATGGCAGGAGGTGATATTTCCCGGAGGTCTTGTCAGCCTTGCCCCAGTATTTGAAATATAAAGGCGTCTCGCTCATTTTATCCTCATCATCTCCACCCATACCATTGCCAGGAGGCGGGCGTCGGGAAGGGCGCGGTGAAGCGTCATGCCCTGCGGAAGGCCTCCCAGAAGATATTTCGCAAGGGTTTCAAGCTTATAGTTCGGAAGACCCGGAATAATCTTTTTGCCAAACTCAAGGCTGCATATTGTTTTGTTGCTTATTCTCAGCCCAAGCCTTGAAAGTTCATGCCTTATGAAAGACATATCGAAAGAAGCATTGTGTGCAACCAGCGTTGAACCTCCGATAAAATCCATGAAAGAGGGCCATACTGTTCCCGGTCCTGGCATCCCGGCAAGCATTTCCGTTGTTATGCCGTTAATCTTTGTAATGTCCGCTGGGACTTTTCTTCCGGCATTGATCAGACTTGCATATTCCCCTTTGATTTCCATATCAGACAATCCGACAGCTCCAACCTCGATTACCCTTGCCCCTCTTCCCGGGTATAAGCCGGTTGTCTCAACGTCAATTACAACAAAATCATAATGCATACTTCCCGATTGCATATAAAGCTCTTTGATCTCCCTTTAAAACATAATATTGAATTGTCACTCTGCTGTATTTTCATGTAATTCCAATAATTTGACAATCAATTTTTTTGTTATCGCCTAAATTGTATGAGAAAACCTCACATAAAAATACCCCACCTCGACAACCCTGTGACGTAAAAAATAGAGAGGCTGTACTTTTCCAGTATTCAGACTGCAATGCTTGATTGCCCAACGGCCTTTGGTGTAAAGATAACGCATGATGCCCGATTTTGAAGCGCTCATCGAGCAATACCGCATGTACCTTCTGAACCAGAAGGGCCTGTCGCGCGAAACCTACCGGGCATATATCAACGACCTCAAGGATATGTCGGAATTCTTCACCGAAAGGGGCAGCCTCGACCGCATGGCCGTGCGCTCATATATGATGCACCTGCACTCGCATTTCAGGATAAACTCCATCAACCGCAAATTAAGCGCGGTAAAAGGCTTTTTCGATTTCGCCATGAAGTTAACCGATGAGATAAAGCAGAACCCATTTTCCCATGTCCGCTCGCTCAAAAGGAAAGAGGAGCTGCCCTCATTCCTGAGCCCTGAAGAGGCGGCGGACCTGATCGATAAACCGGACGACCTGAGAGACCATGCCATACTCGAACTTCTGTATTCCACCGGCGTGCGCGTAGGCGAGGTCGAGGCCATGAACTGCTCTGACATCGACCGGCACTCGGGATTTATCAAGGTAACGGGAAAGGGTTCGAAGCAAAGGACCGTGCCTGTAGGCAGGAAAGCGCTGGACGCAATCGACGCCTATCTGAGAACGCGCGGGATTGCGGACGCCATATATTCGAACGAGCCTCTTTTCCTCAATAAACGGGGCGACCGGCTCGGCTCCAGAAGCATCCGCAGGGTCGTCTATAACCGGTCCCTGGAAGCCTCAGTCCCCAGGCACATAAGCCCGCATTCGCTAAGGCACAGCTTCGCTTCTCACATGCTCGATGCAGGGGCCGACCTCAGGTCGATTCAGGAGATGCTGGGCCATGCATCGCTCTCCACCACCCAGCGCTATACCCACCTTGAGCTTGACAAACTGATGGCCGTATACGACAAGGCCCATCCAAGGGCCAAGGGTTAGTAAAATGATATTTTATATGAGACATTGAGAATGAAAGAAAACCGTATAACAATCAAACTTTGGTCCAAATCCTTTCTAGGCGTTTTAATATTTGTTTTTATTATGGTTGTATCAGCTTTGATATTTCATCGAGTTACGGGCATTAACGTGAATTTCTTTTTAATAATGCTGGCATTATGTATTCCTGTAATTATTCTTACTCCATTATCTGCTAAAAGATTTGCTCCCAAACCAGCTAGAATACCCGATCTCCAAAATATTGAAAATGATTTCAATAGTACGGGTGATGATCTGATTATGCAATCCATTGACAAGACAACATATGAGAAAATGTATTTGTTCGATCTTGAATGGTTCGGAAGTAACGGGATTGACCTATGTAAAAAGCTCATATCAAACATTGATTCTCATAATAACTCTGAACTGCTGTTTTATCTATATTACAAGTTATCCAATTATTATTTCAAGGACAGCCTTTATAATGATGCCGTTATGTCTATGAAGAAAGCGCTTGAAATTAAACCTGACGAATTCATACCCAATTTCAGAATGGCGGAACTGTTTGAAATGGTCGGGGCAGGCAATGATGCAATCAAGCAATATGAACTTGCCATCTCATTGTTAAACAGCAGGCAGCAAAATATTTATGATTATGTATCCAGCCAAATTAAAAGAGTTAAGGATAAAGGGCCTAAGAAAAGAAGAGCTCCAAGCGGTTATAAATGGATGACGGGTTGAAATTCACAACTGAAGTCACTAATCTTCAACAGGAAGAGGAGGTTTTTATGGAAACCATGCATGCAACCACAATTTTATGTGTAAGGAAAGAAGGCCATGTCGTCATGGCAGGCGACGGCCAGGTCACGATGGGCAATTCCGTGGTAAAGGCCACGGCTAAAAAAGTCCGCAAGCTCTATGAAGGCCAGGTCCTGGCAGGATTCGCAGGCTCCACTTCTGATGCGTTTACGCTCTTCGAACGCTTCGAGGCAAAGCTCAAGGAATACCGGGGCAACCTCGCAAGAGCGGCAGTCGAGCTGGGCAAGGACTGGCGCACTGACCGCATATTAAGACGGCTCGAAGCATTAATGATAGTGGCTGATAAGGAAAAGACCCTTATGCTGTCCGGTTCCGGCGATGTCATCGAGCCCGATGACGAGGTCTGCGGAATAGGCTCGGGCGGGGCCTACGCATATGCGGCGGCGCTGGCGCTTTTGCGCAACACGACTCTTGATGCGGCCGAGATAGCAAAGAAGTCTATGGCCATAGCATCGGACATATGCATATATACGAATACAAATATCTCAACCGAGGAACTCTAAATGAAGGAATTGACCCCAAGACAGATAGTTGCAGAACTCGATAAATACATAATCGGCCAGGACAAGGCGAAAAAGGCCGTTGCCATTGCGCTGAGAAACAGGCTCCGCCGCCAGAAAGTGACCGGAGACATGAAGGATGACATATACCCCAAAAACATAATCCTCATCGGCCCCACAGGCGTGGGAAAAACCGAGATTGCAAGAAGGCTCTCCAAACTCTCGAACGCTCCCTTCATAAAGGTCGAGGCCTCCAAATACACTGAAGTGGGCTATGTCGGCCGTGACGTCGAGTCCATGATACGCGACCTTGTGCGTATGGGCATACAGATGGTGCAGAAGGAGGAGAGCGAGAACGTAAAGGTAAAGGCCGCCGAAAATGCAAAGGAAAGGCTCCTTGATGCACTCCTTCCGCTTGGCAAAGACGCGCAGGAAACCCATGCCGATACCAGAGAAAAGTTCAGGACCATGCTCGATGAAGGTAAGCTCGACGACAGGCCGGTCGAGATAGAGACAAACGAGACCCAGACGCCGCATGTGGAAATCTTCTCCGGACAGGGCATGGAGGAGATGGGCTTCGACTTTCAGGGCATGCTCTCGAACATCATGCCCAAGCGATCCAAAAGGAGAAAGATGAAGGTCAAAGAGGCCCTTGAGCTAATGACCAACGAGGAGATAGCCCGCCTTATAGACATGGATAAGGTCTCGTCAATTGCGAGAGAACGCGTTGAAAATTCCGGCATAGTCTTTATCGATGAGCTTGATAAAGTCGCCGGGCGCGAATCCGGCAAGGGCGGCCCGGACGTATCCCGCGAGGGCGTTCAGCGCGACCTGTTGCCCATAGTTGAAGGCACAACGGTTAACACCCGCTTCGGGCCGGTAAAGACCGACCACATACTCTTCGTCGGCTCCGGCGCATTCCACGTCAGCAAGCCCTCAGACCTCATCCCGGAACTTCAGGGCAGGTTCCCGATAAGGGAAGAGCTTCAGCCGCTCACTTTAAAGGACTTCGTGAGAATTCTCACAGAGCCCAAGAATGCGCTCACAAAGCAGTACAAGGTCCTTCTTGCGACCGACGGGGTAGACCTGACCTTCACCAATGATTCGGTCGAGGAGATAGCCCGCATAGCCGAATACATTAACGAGCATACCGAAAACATAGGGGCCAGAAGGCTGCACACGGTCATCGAAAAACTTCTTGAAGACATATCGTTCAGGGCGCCCGACGAGGGCGGGAAAATCACGATCGACGCCAAATATGTAAAAGAAAAGCTCGAGGCCATCATGCAGAAGGAAGACCTCAGCAGGTACATCCTCTAGGTGCGGCCCGGCATGGATAAGGGAAAATTTGCAAACGAGCTTAAACCCGGAGACAAGTTCTGGGGTATTTTCATAATAAGCGAGAAGAAGATCGGCACGGCCAAGAACGGCGCATCGTTCGCAAGACTCACGCTAACGGACAAAACCGGCGAACTGAACAGCTTCATATGGGACAGACCCGTTGAAAAAACCGAGGGCATTGAGACAGGGGATGCGGTTGGTGTTGCCGGCATTGCCGAAGCTATTGACAGGGGCAGGCTCAGGGTGAAGCTCGAAAAAATCAAGAAGCTCGAAGACAGCGAGATTGACCTTACCCAGCTTGTACCGGCAAGCGCCAGGGATGCCGCAGACATGATGGCCGAACTGGAAAGCCTTGTCGCCACCATAGATGACGGCCATATAAAGGCGCTCATCGCCAGGATTCTGAACCGCGCCGATTTCAGGGAAACCTTCATGAAATCGCCCGCAGCCAAGGGCGTGCACCATAACTTCATCGGCGGGCTGCTGGAACATACGCTGAGCGTAATGAACGCATGCAGCTCGCTGTATCCGGCTTTCGCACGCTACGGGCTCCACAGGGACATCATACTTGCTGGCGCACTGCTGCACGACATAGGCAAGATCATCGAATACACGTCGGGCAAGATGATCGACGTGACAGCCGAAGGCAGGCTCATAGGGCACATCTATATCTCGGCCAGGATAACGGATGAAGAGATCGAGGCTATCGAAAATTTCCCCAAGGAGCTCAGGCTTCAGCTCATACACCTTATCCTCAGCCACCACGGCCAGCTTGAATTCGGCTCGCCCAAAGTGCCGATGACCAAGGAGGCCATTTTCCTGCACATGATTGATGACCTGGATGCAAAGCTCGCGGGCCTCAATTCGATAATCGACGCCACGCCCGACAGCGACGCGTTCAGCAGCTTCTCGAACATATACGGCAGGTATATCTACACCCGGTCCTACACCACATCTGTTGAAGAGGAATAGAAACTCATAAAAGCTTCGATGACTTCGAGAGCCTTCAGAATGTCATAGTTTCTGCCTCGCATTAAACAACGGGAAAAAACTTACAATAGCGACGCGAGTTCTGTCACAAGCATGTCATAAGTTCTGTCGCAAGTTTGTCGCAAGTTCACCCCCCAAGTGAACCCTCAAGACGATATACGAGTTGATTGGTTGAGCCTTCACCGGCAATCAGTTTTATATCAATCATCTTCTTCAGATCACGCTGAAGGCTTCGCCGATTGACTTGAGGGCAGAGCACTACAAAATCCTGAATAGTTAGCTTACCGTTTCGGATAATATATCCAAGCGCTTTTGCTTGACGGTCATTTAGACCGTGTTTTTTCACCAGCGTATCCCTGCGTATTATCTGCTCGCCTTTATTGCGAACTTCAATCATCTGGGTTTCGAGTCCTGTAACGAAATAATCAAGCCAGCTGGTCATATCCATGCCATTTTCACGCACGCTCTGGATTGATCTATAGAAGGCGGGTCGGTTGCGGTCGTAGTATTCACTTATAGTGAACAGTCGCTTGAAGTCATATCCGGCTTTGTAAAGACAAAGGGTCGAGAGCAGTCTCGATGCACGACCATTGCCATCCAGAAACGGGTGGATATTAACAAGCTGGAACTGGGCAATGCCGCTCACAAGCACCGGGTGGATATCATGTTCCACATTAAGCCACTTGACCAATTCAGACATCATTACAGGTACATTGGCGGCTATAGGTGGCGTATAGATCACCTGACCGGTCGAGGAGTTGACTACATAATTCTGAATACGTCTGTACTCGCCGGGCGCTGCGCTGCTGCCGCGAACCCCCTCAACGAGCTTGCGATGAATCTCTCTGATCATACTTTCGCTGAGTGGGTCGCCGATTTCCAGACATTCGGAGACAAACTCGAAAGCAGAGCGATAATTAAGCAACTCCTGTGTATCCTCAGGGTTAGCCTCAGGCACTTTCTCGCCGTTCCATAAGCGCCATGCCTGATCCAAAGTCAGATGGGTTCCTTCTATATGGGTGGTATGGTGCGCTTCCAGAATCAAGGCCCTGTTGCCCATCTCCCGCACCCAGTCAGTGGAAAGTTTCGCAGCATCCAGAAAACCCCGCGCACGCTCAATACGGGTAATTGCTTCAGTCATGCGGTTGGTAATGGTGAATTTGGGCTTAAATTTCATGCATTAAATATAACATCTTTCGGTGCTCGCCGCCAAAGACAAAGTCATAAAGCCTCATGCAAAGGCTATATAGTCTTGATTCAGCGAAAAGCCGTGATGGATTTTTTTTGATAGACAACCTCGATGCAAAACTAGCGGGTCACAACTCGATAATCGACGCCACGCCAGACAGCGACGCGTTCAGCAGCTTCTCGAACATATACGGCAGGTATATCTACACC
>CAYNVT010000092.1:0-995 GCA_964400685.1 uncultured Bacteriovoracaceae bacterium
CGATAGAGAGTTTGTCTTCCAGAATAAGGGTTTTATCAGTCACCGGAAGGATTGATGCAGTAACCGCACCCGAAATGGAAAAGGCTGTTACAAATTCCTTTGCCGAACCGAAATCAGGCTGTATCCTAAATCTCTCAGGAGTCGATTACATGAGCAGCGCGGGAATCCGTGTCCTTGTACTGGGCTCGAAATCAGCAGCTTCGACCGGAGGGCTTTTCTATGTGTCGAACCTTCAGGAAAACGTCCGTAAAATTCTCGAAATTGTAGGATTCCTTCCATTAATTGATGTCTTTACCGAAGTATCTCTGGCAAAAGACACCGCAATTAAAAAACTTTCATAACCCGGATATCAGGGAGGATACATACCGGTAAAAAGTGATGTTAAATAAATTTTCAAGAAGCCTTACCACCAAACTGGTAATTGAGATATCCAGCACGGTTCTTATTATCTATTCAATCGTATTTGTATATAATTATTTCGAATCCAGGAAACAGATATCAGCCTACGCCGAGATGCATTGCAGGGAGGTCGCAGACAGTACGGCAAACCTTATCGTATCGACCATGCATGATTCAGAAAAGGCCGGTATGGCTTCGATCCCGATACTGATTCAGGAAATAAACGACAAACCGCTTGTAAAAACTCTTATCGAAATGATAGTCAGACAGAATCAGCAGCTTGAAGGCGCCCTGTTGATTACGGGCGATCCGTACAAAGAGGATGGGCTTACACAAATACACTTCCAGAGAACACCTCGCGGAGTAAAAAGCGCATACATTGATACATTACAAAAAGACTCACCGTATTTCAAGCTCTATGAAACCTCCAGAAAAACACTCAATCCGTTCTGGAGCGATCCCATGCTGGAGCCGGATCTCGACTTTCCCATTGTTGTTTTCACTATTCCCGTATTAGACAGACCTGGCAGTTCCAATGAATTCAAGGGCGCATTACTTATCAAGGTCTCTCTCTTAAGTATTGCGGAAACCGTATC
>CAYNVT010000092.1:1011-1888 GCA_964400685.1 uncultured Bacteriovoracaceae bacterium
TAAAGTTTTCAATACAGGATACTGCTTCATATTATCAGGAAACGGCACTTTGATAGCGCATCCCATTACCGATGTAATCGGACGTGAAACCATCTTCCAGCTTGCAAATGAATTTCATAACCCTACGGTTGCAAGCATAGGAACACATATGACCAGGGGAGAGACAGGATTTTCAGTATTTACGAGCATTATCTTAAAAGAAAGCAGTTTCATATATTACATCCCCATCACCGAATATAACTGGTCACTGGCTGTGCTTTGTGCGGAATCCGATATGTTCAGCGGTATGTATAAGCTTTCGAGTCGTCTTATCGGACTTTCTCTGGGAGGGCTGCTAATACTCCTGATATTCGTGGCATTCATATCAGGAAGGATAACCAGGCCTCTCAGAAGTCTTGCTGTTGCAGCGAGGGCAATAGGAAAGGGAAATCTGGATTACGATATCCCCAGGACAAACATCAGGGATGAGGTTGGCGTCCTGACTAACGTATTTTCGGATATGAAAGAATCATTAAAGAAGCACATAGAAAAACTTACTGAAACCACTTCTGCAAAAGAGCGCATAGAAAAAGAGCTGCAGATTGCACATGATGTTCAGATGAGCATCCTGCCAAGGCTCGACTCAATACCGGAATCAAGTGAATTCGATCTGTTCGCCCTTATGTCTCCGGCCAGGGAAGTGGGCGGCGACATGTATGATTTCTTTATGACTGATGAAAACTCATTGTGGCTTATAATTGGAGACGTCTCAGGAAAAGGTATTCCTGCGGCGTTTTATATGGCGCTTACGAAAACGATGCTTCACATGTCATCCTATTCGAATTCAACTCCCGGTGAAGTTTTGACAGCAGTGAACAATGAGATATGCAGAAACAAC
>CAYNVT010000092.1:1898-16841 GCA_964400685.1 uncultured Bacteriovoracaceae bacterium
GTATTCAATGTTCATAACTATTTTCATCGCCCGCCTGAATATAAGGACCGGTGCTCTTCTGTATTCGAATGCAGGCCATAATCCTCCAGTTATTGTCCAGAAAAGCGGCGGTCTCATATTTATGGATGAAAGAATCGGCCCTGCCTGCGGGATGGTTCACGGCATAAAATACTCAAGCAGGAGATCGAAAATTTCAAAGGACGCTACGCTTTTCATGTTTACAGACGGCGTAACGGAAAGTATTAACAGTTCGGGACGCCTGTATACTGAAGAAAATCTTAATGAAGTCTTATTGAACGCCGTTGACATGCCTCCCCGGGAAATAATTTCCGGGACTATGGAAAGTATTAAGGCTTTTACAAAAGATATGCCGCAGAGTGATGATATTTCCATGCTGGCGGTTAAATATCATGGAATTGGTTCTGAAACTTCTCATACTAGGAATGCCCATATTTATATTGAAAACGATCCGCAAAATATCGATAGGATCCATGCATTTATAACCGATTTCTGCAATTCATGCGGCATAAAAGATCACATCATAAATGACTTGAATCTTATTATCGAAGAGCTTTTCATCAACATATGCAACTATGCATATTCAGACGGCAGAACTCACCATATCTACATTTCTCTCAGTTTTGACGGCACAGAGATCACATATTCTATCGAGGATGACGGCAAGCGGTTTGACCCTCTCGCATACATCCCGCAGCCATACTCTGCGTCCATTGAAGAAATTAGGATCGGAGGCCAGGGAATCAGGCTTGTTGTAAGCCTCTCTGATTCGATCAGCTATGAGTATAAAGACGGGAAAAACATAATTACCGGGAAAAAGATAGTCTGATCAACAAACTTTTATTCTAGCTATATCAGGTATAACCGAAGGAAAAAACAGGTAGAGATAGTAAACGGGACGGCTTAAAGGCCGTCCCGGTCATCATCAGACTTTGACGACGTTCGAAGCCTGGGGGCCTTTCTGCCCCTGGACTACATCATACTTGACCTTGTCACCTTCCTGGAGCGTTTTGAAACCATCCTGTTTGAGGGATGAGAAATGAACAAATACATCCGTTCCGTCATCCTGTGTTATAAACCCAAAACCCTTTTTCTCATTAAACCATTTCACTGTTCCCTGCGCCATTAAGACACCTCCGTTTAACGACCTCTAAGCCTGGCAAAGCATCAAGGCCTTTTGTTTTGTTTCTGGAACACGATTAGCTAACGAAACCTCGGAAAAAACTTCTTATTGGTTTTACCATGTTTCATGCCGATAATCCTTCCAGTTGAGGAATAATAAAAAGCAACTGCATTTTAAAGTCAAGCTAAATGAAGAATGATGAATAAATTTTACAGTGTACACTTTTTATGCAAGAATATGCCGGATGAATTTCAAGCTCGTATCAGACTATAAACCCAGCGGTGACCAGCCCCGGGCAATTGATTCCTTATGTGAAGGCATTGAAAAAGGTGTTCGTGACCAGGTCCTTCTCGGGGTGACAGGTTCAGGCAAGACATTCACCATGGCATGCGTGATAGAGAGCATGAAGAGGCCGGCCCTTGTAATCGCACCCAACAAGATACTGGCAGCGCAGCTTTACGGCGAATTCAGGGAGTTATTTCCCGATAACGCTGTGGAATATTTCGTCAGTTATTATGATTATTATCAGCCCGAAGCGTATGTACCGGCCCGCGACCTCTATATAGAAAAGGATTCGGACGTAAACGAGGATATAGACAAGTTGAGGCACAGGGCCACACGCGCGCTTTTCGAGCGTGAGGACTGCATCATCGTGGCTTCCGTCTCGTGCATATACGGGCTCGGCTCACCGGAAGCCTATTCCGGCATGCTGCTTTATCTCGAAGAAGGCCGGGAGGAAGGCCGCAACAACATACTTAAAAAGCTTGTCGAAATTCAGTATGAAAGGGGTGATTTCGACTTTCACCGGGGTTCCTTCAGGGTTCGCGGCGATACGATAGACATATATCCGGTCCATGAAGAGGAAAAGGCTGTCAGGGTGGAGCTCTTCGGTGATGTCATAGAAACCATATGGGAGATCGATGCGCTCAAGGGTTCGAAAATCAGGAAGCTCTCCCATTTCCCGATTTATCCGGCCTCGCATTATGTAACACCTGTTAGCCAGATGAAGAATGCAATCGCTACGATCAAGGATGAGCTTGCCGACAGACTCGATTTCTTCAGGTCCGAAAACAGACTGGTGGAAGCGCAGAGGATTGAAGAGCGCACGCGCTACGACCTCGAACTGCTTATGGAAACAGGCATATGCAAGGGTATAGAAAATTACTCGCGCCACCTTACGGGCAGGAAAGAGGGTGAGCCGCCTCCCACTCTAATGGACTATCTTCCCAGACACAGCCTTGTATTTCTGGATGAATCACATGTCGGCGTTCCACAGCTGATAGGAATGTACAGAGGCGACCACAGAAGAAAGGCAACTCTCGTCGACTACGGATTCAGGCTCCCGTCCGCTCTGGATAACAGGCCGCTAAGGTTCGACGAATTCAATGCCCTGGTCAATAAAATCGTTTATGTCTCAGCTACACCCGGTGATTATGAAATGAAACAGACCGGAGGCAAATTCACCGAACAGGTGGTAAGGCCCACCGGCCTTGTCGACCCTGAAATAGAAGTCAGGAAGGCCTCCACTCAGATTGACGACCTTTGCGCCGAGATAGAAAAGGTGACCGCCCGGGGCGGCAGGGTTCTTGTCACAACGCTTACCAAGCGCATGTCAGAGGAACTGACAGACTACCTCGTCAACCTCGATGTTAAAGCAAAATATATGCACTCGGACATTGACACCCTTGAAAGGATCGAACTGGTCAATAGCCTCAGGGAAGGGAAATTCGACGTGCTCGTCGGCATCAACCTGCTGCGCGAGGGACTTGATCTTCCCGAGGTCGAGCTTGTGGCCATACTTGATGCAGACAAGGAAGGCTTCCTGCGCTCCGAGCGCTCGCTCGTTCAGACCTCCGGCAGGGCCGCCAGGAACATAAACGGCCGCGTCATATTTTATGCAGACAGGATAACGGGCTCAATGGAAAGGGCCATGTACGAGACGCAGCGCCGCCGCGAAAAGCAGCTCCTGTTCAACAAAGAGCACGGCATTACACCCAGGAGCATCAAGAAAAACATACGCGACATTCTTTCTTCAATCTATGAGCGCGACTATGCCGATGTGAGTGCAGAGGTCAAAACCTCCCAGGGTACGATCAGCATAAGACAGATTGAAAAGACCATAAAACAGCTTGAAAAGAATATGACCGAAGCGGCAAAAGCCCTCAGGTTCGAAGAGGCCGCGGAATTCCGCGATGAAATAAAAAGATTAAAGCGCATCAGGCTTGCGGTCGAAGATTAATCTATGACGACACGCACTCTTCCCGGTTACCGGATTATTAAAACAGGGGATGCAACAATCATTGCAAAAGAATATCTGCCTGAGAACATCATCCCCGCATCAGGCCAGATAGGAAGGCCGTCATCAATGACAGGCCGTGGCAACATGCGCATGCTGGGCGATGACATGATCGTAAGGGAGCTGGTGCATGGAGGCTTTTTCGGAAATATAACCGGCAGAAGGTTTCTCGGGACATCTCGCAGCATCAGGGAACTCAAGATCAGCAATTATCTGATAGAAAACGGGATTCGCACGCCTGAGATACCGGCTGTACGCTTTGTCAGAAGCGGGATATTCTATTCAATCGATATCGTTACCCGGCTTGTGCCAAATTCAATCGACCTCCTCACATGGCTTGAAAATTTCAGGCTCGGGCAGAAAGGTGAAGTCCTCAGATTTGCGCAGAACAACTGGCAGGACAATCTGTTCACCACGATTTTTCATGAAACGGGCTCCCTTGTCCGCAGAATGCACGACCTCGGCGTCTGGCATGCGGACCTGCACCTTAAGAACATACTGCTCGACGAACATTTGAACCCGTGGATTCTCGACCTGGACAAAGCATGGCGTCTGCCTGTGCTTCCCGGTTATTTGCGGCAGATGAACCTCAAGCGCTTTTTCCGCTCGTGCAGGAAATGGACGGGCAAGGGAATGATCTGCCTTCTTCCTGATTATCAGTTAAATTTTATGAAGGGGTATGAAAATGGCCGTACCTGAAATCATAAATGATCTTATCCAGAGGTTCAGAGACAATTACGACTCCTACAAATCGCCTGTCTACAATGAAACACAGGTTCGTCGAGAGTTCATCGACCCGTTTTTTAAGGCGCTCGGCTGGGATGTTGATAATGCCATGCATTACTCCGAACAGTTCAAAGAGGTCGTGCACGAAGACGCTATCAAAATCGGCGGCGCGACAAAGGCCCCTGACTATTCCTTCCGGCTCGGCGGACGGCGTATTTTCTTCCTTGAAGCCAAAAAGCCTTCGGTCAATCTCAAGGACGATCCGGCCCCGGCTTTTCAGCTTCGCCGCTATGCATGGACGGCAAAACTGCCTCTTTCAATCCTGACCGACTTTGAAGAGTTCATCGTCTATGACACAAGAGTAAGGCCGGATATAAAAGACGCACCGGCAAAGGCGCGCATCCTCTATTTCCGTTATGACGAATACGCCGATAAATGGGACGACATAGCCGCAATCTTTTCTCCCGATTCCATCAAGAAAGGCGCGTTTGAAAGGTATGCCGCATCATCACTAAAGAAAAAGGGGACCGCCGAAGTTGATTTGGCCCTGCTCGCAGAAATCGAAGGCTGGCGCGAGCAGCTTGCACGTAATATTGCACTCAGGAATCCGGGCATAACCGAGCGCGACCTGAACTATGCCGTTCAGATGACAATCGACCGCATCATATTCCTTAGAATCTCGGAAGACCGGGGCATAGAAACCTATGGCAGACTGAAAGAAACAGCAACCAGCGCAAATGTTTACAAAGGGCTTTGCCAACTGTTCAACAGTGCGGACGATAAATATAATTCCGGCCTCTTTCACTTCGCTGCCGAGAAAGACCGCGATGGCCTTGCAGATACCCTTACCCCGAAACTCTCAATCGACGATAAAATCTTAAAAGACATCCTTAAAAACCTCTATTACCCCGACAGCCCATACGAATTTTCTGTTATGCCTCCTGAGATACTGGGCCAGGTTTATGAAAATTTCCTTGGCAGCGTCATCAGGCTCACAGCAGGCGGTCGCGCAGTAGTGGAAGAAAAACCCGAGGTCAGAAAAGCGGGCGGTGTCTATTACACGCCTTCCTATATAGTGGACTACATCGTCAGGAATACACTCGGCAGACTCCTTGAGGGCAAAACGCCGCAGGAAATCGCCGGGGTGTCAGAGAACTGGCGGTCATTAAAAACCTCCAGGGGAATCGCCGTTCTCGACCCGGCCTGCGGCTCAGGCTCTTTCCTGCTCGGGGCATACGCCTATCTGCTTGACTGGCACCTTGCGTATTATTCCAATGAGCCCGAAAAATGGCTTACCGGAAAAGCGCCCAGAATTTACAGAAACAGGAAGGGTGAGCTGAGGCTTACGACAGTTGAAAAAAAGCGCATCCTTACGGCAAACATTTATGGCGTCGATATCGACCAGCAGGCTGTCGAGGTAACAAAACTCTCGCTGCTTTTAAAAGTGCTTGAAGACGAAAGCGACGAGTCCATAAATTCACAGCTCAAACTTTTCCACGAGCGTGCATTGCCCGATCTCGGCGCAAACATAAAATGCGGCAACTCACTCATCGGGCCGGATTATTTCGCACTCAAACAATCGAGTCTTTCTCAAACAGCAGCCCCCTCGTCTGTCATTTCGAACATGCCGCAAGGCATGGAGAAATCTATTGCTCCAGAAGGAGGATCCCTCCCTGACGGTCGAAATGACAGTGGAGACTCTGTCAGTTCAGTAATCTCTGATTTTGATGAATACCTCAAAATCAACGCCTTTGACTGGAGAGCCGAATTTCCCGGCATAATGAATACCGGCGGTTTTGACGCCGTCATCGGCAACCCGCCGTATGTAAGGCAGGAAGGACTTTCGGAATTCAAGGACTATTTCAGCAGGGCTTACCAAACATATACCGGCACTTCCGACATCTATGTCCCGTTCATTGAAAAGGGCATAGACCTGCTAAGGGAAGGCGGTGTGTTTTCTTATATCGTCGCCAATAAATGGATGCGCGCCAATTACGGTTTGCCTTTGCGCAAATGGCTTGCAGAAAAATGCGTTGAAGAAATTATCGATTTCGGTGACCTGAGAGTTTTCCAGAATGCCACCACATATCCATGCATAATCAGGGTTGTGGCAAAACCTGCGAACGCTGAGATCAAGGCTGTCAATGTTGAGACGCTAGATTTTGAGGATCTGAACGAATACACCGCTGTGAATGCCTTTACCGTTTCCAAGGCTAACCTCGACCCAACGGGATGGAGCCTTGTTGACAATAAAAAACATGAGCTTCTGGCAAAGATAAAGAGCGCAAGAATCCCGCTTGGAGAATATGTCAAAGGCCAGATTTATTATGGAATTAAGACAGGTCTTAACAAGGCATTCGTTATCGATGCTGAAACAAAAGACCGGCTTATCTCAGAAGACTCTAAAAGCGCAGAACTTATAAAGCCCTTCCTCGCAGGCCGCGACATCAAACGCTACACAACGCCGAAAGCGGATAAGTTTCTTATCTTCACCCGAAGAGGAACTGACATTGAACAGTATCCGGCAATAAAGAACCACCTGTTGCAGTTCAAAAATGAATTAATGCCAAAACCAGCAGGGTTCAATGGCGAATGGAAAGGCCGCAAACCAGGGCCATATAAATGGTTCGAAATTCAGGATACTGTCGCTTATTACAATGAATTCGAGAGATCGAAGATAATCGTTCCAGCTATTGTTCAGAATGCTTCCTATTGTTTTGATACAGAAGGCAACTATTCAAACGATAAGACAACTATTATTAGAACAGAAAGTCTTTATTTGATTGGTATATTGAATTCGAGAATCAGTGATTACTTCATTCATTCAATTGCTTCTACGAAACAGGGCGGATATTTTGAATACAAGCCCATGTATATTGAGAAAATTCCCATCCGCCATATCAATCCTGACAACCCTACTGACGCCGCTATACATGACCGAATTGTAACACTCGTCACGCTCATGCTTGACATGAACAAGAGGCTTGCAGCATCCACCCAGCCCCATGAGCGAACGATAATCGAGCGCCAGATACTGGCCACGGACAATGAGATTGACGCGCTCGTCTATAAGCTCTACGGCCTGACCGAAGACGAAATCAGAATTGTCGAAGGGGAATAGCCTCTGTCATTTCGGAATGACATGGTAGTGAACGTCTGGAATGGCAGCGTCTTGTTATATTTGTCATTCCGAACCTGCCTGAAGCAGGTGAGAAATCCCGCCTCTGCCTTTTCTCCTTACTCCCTACTCACCACTCCCAACTCCT
The DNA here is from genome assembly GCA_964400685.1 of uncultured Bacteriovoracaceae bacterium. Classification (GTDB taxonomy): domain Bacteria; phylum Desulfobacterota; class Desulfomonilia; order UBA1062; family UBA1062; genus DATCTV01. Next base: position 9,328 of record CAYNVT010000092.1, read on the forward strand.
CACTAGTTTTCTTGAATAATGCAACTTGACATCAATCCGCTGTGATATTATTTTGATATCATATTTTAAGCCATCATAATGATGGCAAAGGGGGATTAACCATGAGATCAATCAGCATAAGAAACATTCCTGATCCTGTCTATGACAGTCTCAAAAATATTGCTTCAAAAAGCAGGAGAAGCCTTCAGGAACAGGTTGTTTATATTCTTGAAAGAGAAACAAGGCTTACCGGCGGATCATTCCTGAATAGTGCCCTTGAATTAAGAAAAAGCCTTGATGGACGCAGTTTTAAAAACGCAGCCATCGAAGTGCGGCAGGACAGAAAAAGATGACCGGCGTTATCGATACATCCGCATTAATAAGATTGTTCATTCCAGATGGTCCTATGCCCGGTGGATTCGAAATCTTCATGAAGCGTGTAGAATCCGGGGATGATTATGCAATCGCCCCCGAGTTGCTGCTTGCCGAGGCCGCAAATGTCATCAGAAGAAAATGCAAAAACAAAGAGATCAGCGAGAAGGAAGAAACCGATATATTAAACCTGATTGTCTCAATGCCTGTTAGATTGTTGAATCACAAGCCCATCATCAAAACCTCTTCGGCATTATCGAAAAAACATGGTGTTACCGTTTATGACGCGCTTTATCTTGAGCTTGCACAGAAACACAATGCGGTGATCTTCACCGTTGATGAACTGGTGATTAAGACAGCAAAGAAAATCGGACTTAAACTCAATGTTGCAGCTTGAACATGCGTAAGCTCGACACGACCCGTCTGGCTTACAGTCGGCCGCTTTCCTCAACCCCAGACAGACGCCTCAATTCCGCATTGAACTTATCGAACAATTTTTTCGGCGCCTGAATTTTCAAAACCAGATTCAGGCTTTTCTTCTTTCCCGCCGAATCAAGGTAACTTCCCTGAAGGGCGCTGCTGATTTCGGTATATGAGTTTTCAGACCATCTCTCGATTTCCGACAGCACAGGTTCGGCCATCGAACTCAATATCTCGGCTGTCTTTTCAAACTCCTTAGGAAAACTTATTTTTCTCAGGGAGAACGTCCAGAATATAAGCTCCATGTAAACATCCCCGAACCGGTTTGCTGCAAAATGGATATTCTTCGCCTTTTCCGTCGTGTCATGGTACACCAGGGCGGCCTTGAACTTCATGTTAAGAATTATCGCTATCTTTTTGAGCGCCGACAAGAAACCTCCGAGCTTGTTTTGAAGCAATGGATAGGCAAGTTCTGAATCAACTGCCTCATTCATACCAAAAAATCCGCCGCTGGAATGAACTGCCCTCATGTCTTTCAATGACTCGATTTCATCAAGCAGCACCCTTACAAAAAACAGGTGTTCCCAGCCATGCCCGCGCGAGGCTGCAATGCTTTTTGCTTTATCGGACAAAGGCCTTACGTCTGTCGAACCCGCTTCATCATGCATTTCCTCATATGAAACCGTGACTTTCGTGCAGTCCGCCTTGAACAGCATGAGCTTCAAGCGATATGCGGCAAAGATCGCCACGGTTGTCGCCGCAATGAAAGGAATAAAAAGATACTCCCCGCCGATAACTCTCATTAATATATTGGAAATAAGAGCCAAAGAAGTTCCCTGCACTATAAAAAATGCCAGAAGGACAGCAATCCCTTTAAATAATATTATCATATCCTCGAAAGTATGAATCTGTTCAAAGACACCCCCTCTTCAGCACAGCGTATGGCTAATTCCCTGTGTTTTTCAGGCGGGATGCGAACAGTCAGATGCCCTTTGTATTTCTTGAGTCCAAGCGGTTCCGGGACAGGTTCTCCGTCCTCTTTCAGCCACTCGATCGATTCGTTGACCACAAACCTGATTTCCTTGAGGGCCTTTTCAATAGTATCCCCATGAGCCGAGAGTGATGGAAATTCAAGGCATCTTGCTATATGGCAGTTATCTTCCTCAGACCATTCAATCCTGTAAGTGTATTTGTCCAGATTATTTTTCATTTTCAATCTCCTTTAGCTTTTCAAGCGCCTTCTTAACGTCCCTGACTTGATAAGGCTTGGCCATATTCCCGGATCTTTGAAGATTTATTCTCGGATCTCCATTCCATGGCGTCTTGAATATATGATGGCTTCCTCTTATCCTCGGCTTCCCGAAACTGCGCTCACATATTTTCAGCAGGTCAGCGAATAAGACATTGCCGGGATTATCAAGATTTACTTTTTCTTTCATGACTATCCTGATAGCGCATATGCTATCAGTTTTCAAGAAGGATGTTTTCAGCTTATGTTAATAATTCGAAGCTAAGCGAGAAATCCTGCTCCTGCCTTTTCTCCTCACTCCTCACTTCTTACTCCTTACTTCTGACTCCCCACTCACAACTCACCGCTTTCATTTGAAAGCAAGATTTCTCACATTCGTTCGGAATGACATACTAGGGGGTGTTCGGAATGACATGGTAGTGAACGTCTGGAATGGCAGCGTCTTGTTATATTTGTCATTCCGAACCTGCCTGAAGCAGGTGAGAAATCCCGCCTCTGCCTTTTCTCCTTACTCCTGTCCTCACTTCTCAATTGGTTTGCCGGTTTTTTCTATCCTCTTTTTTATCGTCTGCCAGCTGTGGGTGAAGAGGAAGCTGTCGCGGTAGCAGGCCATGAGCCTTTTGAATAAAGAGTATGGCATCGAAAAGCTAAGCTCGTCAGGGGCCAGGAAAGGCCTCGCCGAAGGGTCGAATCCGGCTATGACGGCGCGTTCTTTGCCTTCTTCAAGGTAGCGTTTCACCCATGTATACACACCCGCGCATCCGGCCCCGAAAGGCGCAATAATGCTGTCGCTTTCGCTTGTCTCAAACTGTACAAGAGTAAAAAGGCCTGAAAGGACATCAGGCGTTTCAAAGAAGATGACTGCCTCGGGAGAATCGTTTTCATCGAGCATATCAAGGGGCTTGAATACCCTGTAAGGCAGAGGATCGGCTTTGAGCGCAACCAGTTCGAGATATTGCTTCACTATATCCGGAGACTTGCAGTAGCGTTCACCCTCGAATACGCCCTCCATGCCGGTTGAAACAAATGCGGGTATGAAATCGCTGACAGCTCCTTCCATGTTCATATAGACCGCACCTCCCGGACACAGGTTTTCATGATTCATGATCACTACGGGCAGCTTCTTTTTTCTTGCAAGCCTGAGAACACCTATAACGCACCTTGAGTTTTTCGGGGTGAGCGCACCTTCGGGAATAATATCTGTGCTGAAAACTGCAAACGGCATTTCCCTCAGAGACAGGGCCTCGGCAAATGCCTTCACTTCCACTGTATCTATAAGGTCTGACATCTAATGTCTCCTTTGTCTATTCCTTATTACAGAGTTCTATTATTGACGCCCTCAATACATCAAGCAGCTTTTCCTTATTCTCAAGAGAATATTCTGATGCGTCGATCGGTTTGCCGACATTGACCTTGACCTCCTTGCCAAGATAAAAATCCCATGTCTTGGGCTGAAGGATATCAGCCGCACCGATTATACCGACCGGAATTATTGTTGCGCCTGATTCTATAGCCATTATCACACCACCCTTCTTGAATTCACCCAGTTTCCCCGTTCTGGAGCGTGTTCCCTCAGGTGCGATCCACAGCACAATCCCGCTTTCCATCTTTTCGCGTGCCGCCTTGAGGTCTCTTTTAGCCTGCTCAAAATCATGCCTGTCTATTGCTATGAACTCACCCGCCTTCATGCCCTTGCCCCAGAGAGGCACCTTGAACAGCTCTTTTTTGGTCAGCATCCTGATGCTGCCCGGCATGGTCTTGATTATTATCGGGATATCGTAAAGGCTTGAATGGTTTGACATGATTATATAGCGCTTTCCCGGTTCAATTCTGACCCCGTAAGGATCATTCACCGAGCACTTGACATCGACAACGCCCAGAAGATTGGATGACCACCATCTGAGCATCTTGTCACCGTATAAGCGGTCATATGTATTGGTAAGTTGCTGCCACAGCACTAGAATTGTTATGTAAAGAGTAACATACAGGCTAATCGCCATTATCTTGATTTTTCTAAATATCCCTGCTTTCATTATATACTTATCCCTCCCTGTTTACTGAAATAAAAACGGTAAAGCATCGAATCCGCTATTAAAATGCTTTTGTCAAGTTTTTATGGAATCGGTATCAAATGAAAAGCCCCTGTCAGGCAGGGACTTTTCTATTTAGTTCAAACTGTCTTTACAGGCTGGCGGTCGTTACAAAACAGATGCTGCTGCTATCACCACCTGACGACGGGTTGCCGACCTCGGTTGCACCTTCTCCTTCCACAGGGTCGTCAGGATCAACCGGTTGGGCTTTGCCGTCAGGCGAGAGCATCACATACACCGCACCTTCCAGCCTTCCGCTTTCGCCTGTTGCTCTCGGTGCTGAAATAACCGCATCGATTGCATCATCGGAATTGAAATCAAGAAAATTAAGGCATGAACCGAACTGTGATTTTTTGCCGCCTTCGCTGAGTGTCATATCCGGCCTGGCCATTGATGAAAGGATAGTACCTGAAGGCATGGCATTTCCGCCTTTATAATAATATACGGCCCCTGACTCTAGTTTATAATCGACAGCTCTCATGGTCTCGCTGATCCATAAATCATCAATCCCGTCGGCATTGAAGTCGGAAAAGGCAACCTGCGCCCCGAATCTGGAAAAAGGCCTTACTCCGTTTATGACGGCAAGCGGCTTGATATCTGATGTTTTAAGGCTGCCTTCAAGAGAGGAAAGGCCTGCAAGCATAACAGACCCCGGCTGATCGATAAGTTGAAACAATCCGAGCATCATCAGGTCTTTTGCAGGTGATGATACTGCAAGAACCGCTTCGCCAGTTCCATACGGGTATCCGGTCGCAAATGAAGTGCCCAAACCTTCAAACTCGCTTTCACCGCTCAGCGTGAACTCAGGCGTCAGACCAGCCGTTGTTGTGCGCAGACCGGTAAGATTATAGCCGTAAATCCTTCCTGTATTCTGTTTGCTGGAATTATAAGCGGGAGCACCCACAATAAGCATCCCGTCTGAATCGTTCGTGACCTCTGCATGATAACCGAACCATGAATATGCCTGTCCGCCGTTCAATACACGCCATGCATCATCAAAATTCAATACGCTTCCCTGTACCCAGCTACTGGATGAGTTGAATATAGCAACGCTTCCGCACTGCCGCATTTTTTCATTGCCGGAAACAGCAACTTCCCTGAACGGCGCACAAATAACAAGGTCGGGATTTCCGTCGTTGTTCAGGTCTCCTGCGGTGAGTGAAAAACCAAGAGCAGAAGTCCTTGCCTTGTCATTAATGATAACTGACGGCTCCACTTCAATGCCTGCTCGCGAGCCCGGGAAAACATAAACCTTACCGTTATAGAGCCTTTTGCGGGCTCCTTCCGAAGGCGCTGAGACGACAATATCCTTATATCCGTCAAGGTTGAAGTCCAATACTGCAACTGCCCAGCCGAACCTTCCTCCGTCATCTTTTCCAGTCAAGACTGCATCGGCGTTGCTGACATCAATTCCCGAGGCAAAATATGTTTTCGCATCTATCCTTCCATAGACGACATATACAGCCCCGAGATCGGGATGCCCCGGAGTCTCGTAACCGGGTGCACCGATTATGAGGTCATCTATGCCGTCATTGTTCAGATCACCATGCGCCAGACTCTTCCCGGCATAAGAATAAGCACTGGCGCCTGTTGTCATGAAATCGGCATGTTCAGGCCTGCGGGCTGCATGAGTTTCTGCGGTTTTCGCTGCGTCTTTTTCAAGGCTCAACATAACGCCGCCCGCAACAGATTGCTCTCTAATATTTATACCTTCTGCATCAAGATTGTTGCGGGCTTCTGTAACAATACTTTCTTCGGCTCCGGCATCTGCCAGGAAAAAACCTGCATTATCAGTTTCAACACCGTTTTCCATCCAGTCTATCGCCTCTTCCCATCTCCAGAGAGTCCACACGGACATGTCGTCCAGCCCTCCCATGAAGAAGCCCTGGAGTTCATCAATAAGAAAAGTCGACTTTCCCGCCGGTATTGAAAATAGAAGGTAGCCTGCATTTGCCTCTGCCTGTGTTGCTGCAAACATGAGTCTGTTGGCGTTGGCGATGAATTTTGAAGTCACATCGGGAAATCCCATTTCATGATAAATCTCTGCCATGTCATCGGCCGGCACCCATATTTTATCCTCTATCCAGGACATGTCAAACTCGTGCGCGCACGCAATGTCACCGCCGAAATCCGCTATCTGATGGGCGTCATCAAAGCTGCCGCTGAAATTCTGATGCCCCATAATACCTACGAATCCGTCACTTGCATGCCAGGCCACGTCAGCTGCATGGTGGCACATTAGGCCCAGGACAAAGGCTGCATAGCGCCCTGCTTTTTCAGCCTTTACCGGGTCAGAAGAAATTATGTCAGCTTTGTATTTCTCGTGAAAACGGTTTGCAGCGGCCTTGATGAAAGGATACCAGTGGGCAAGCTCCGACTCATCCCCATAACCCGTCCAGTAGCCCCAGTCAGGAAATCTGCATCCCGCCTGGATTGCATCCCTGTACTTTTCGACAAACCCGTTGTATTCGGGATATGCACTTGAAAAGAACGCTGCTGCCGCCCGCTCGCTGACTTCGGTGTGAGTCGCCATTCCGGCTGCAAGGATACCTTTGCATGTGCATAAAACAAGGGCAACAATAATCCAGGCGCAAAAACTTGATTTCCTCATATATTCCCCCGCAATTAAAATTGGTGGATAGCAGCCGGATAACAAATATTAACAGCTATTCACCAGTATAATACAGTATTCTATTTTGTTTCCCGTTCCCGGTCAAGCCACATGTGCTGGCCTTATAATGAGCTGATTCACTGACTGAGAGAACGGAGATATTCCATTTACTGACCCTGTCCCTTATCGATATTCTCATCAAGCTCTTCAAATGACTTGTCTGCCCTATCACTGACAGCCTTACGGACGGAATCGGAAAGGTTGCCCATCTTGCTGACAGAGTCCTTGAATTTATCGACATCCATGGCTACAAGGGCATAAAATGTTCCGTTGGGACTTACCCAGGTATCCTGAAGTTCGGTTCCGGTAAGGGTCATGTCGGTAATCTGCTTTGATACATCCGTGATATTCTGCTCATCGGCCGCTGCCGTGCCGAAATCCTGTCCGCCGGTCGTAGTCGCCTGATAGTCCTTCAGCATCGCCTTGACCTTAACCTGAAGAGATCTTGCAAGCGCGGTTCTTGCGCGGGCTTCGGCTGTATCGCGCATGAGTGAGACGTTCCTGCTGCCGCCTGCCGAGCCGACACCGCATAACATGGGAGTGCCCTTGGCCTTGTAGTATACCCCGCAACTCTTGGTGACCCAGTCGGGAGCACCTTTCAGTTCTCCGCCTATAACCTTCTCTATCGGTTCCGGTTCAGGTGTTTTGCTGGCGCATGCTCCGAATCCAAGAGCTGAAGCAAATATAAAAAAGCTTATAAGCAGTCCATACATTATCTTTTTCATAAAGAAAG
>CAYNVT010000093.1:0-15433 GCA_964400685.1 uncultured Bacteriovoracaceae bacterium
ACCTATGGATTCTTGAAAATTGTTCCCAAGGATAAAAACGGTGTCAGTTACCTTGACGAAACCGTGCATCCGGACGGACTGGACGAAGCACGTGTCGATAAGGATCCACTTACAGCAGGTGTGCAGGAACTTCAGCAGTGGGATGGATTCATGAGGTACCTCGAATCATTTGATAATATAAGGGGCCAGAGCTATCCCGACGTCCCTGATCTGTATGCAGGTCCGACGGGAAGAATTAAACAAACGAACTGTTTTATCAACACTGCAACTCTTTAGATTCGAGAATATAAAATTCACATCCCCGCATCTTTTCAGAGTCAGGAAAGATGCGGGGATCACTGCTTAACAGCCCGGCAATATTCTGATTCCGATATACAAGTACAAGGAGGCATCTGCCAGTTATTCTCTTGACGTTGCAGACATTCTTCCGTAGGTTTTTATCCGGAGGTGGATATGCAGGGAGAAAATAAAAAATTCATATACAATCCGATAGTAATCATGTCGATAGTAGTGTTCATCGTTGGTTTCGGTCTAGGGTTCTATATCTGGGGTTATCATAAGGCTAAAGAAAAGGATTACAAGGCAATGCTCAAGGATGTCATCAGCTATGTTGACGGCATGGAACGCCTCAATGCAGATCTTACAAAAGAAGTGGAGGGCCTGAAAAAGGATAACAGCATGTTGAAAAGCCCTTCCAATGCTCAGCTTGTCGCTCTTCAGTCAAAAATCGAGTCGCTTCAGAATGAAAACACGAACCTGAGATCTATGGCAGGGCAGAGCCAGAATCTTATCCAGGAAAATGCCAGGCTCAATTCTGAAATCCAGATACTGAGATCCAGACTAGGTTCTTCATCGAATCCTGACTCTCAACAGCAGGGGATACCACAGCAGGGCGGGAATTCTTTAACACCGGTTCCGGGAGGACAGAAAGTAAATCAGCAGCATTAATACTGGTCGATCACTTTGATAAAACATTCTGCAAGATATGGGTCGAATTGAGCACCCTTGCACTTGTTTATTTCAACAATGGCTTCTTTTGTACTCAGAGCTCTCCTGTATGGTCTATCGGAAGTCATTGCATCAAATGTATCCGCCAGAGCTATAATTCTGGAAAGAAGAGGGATTTCATCCCCTTTAAGCCCCGAAGGATACCCTCTTCCGTCATAACGCTCATGGTGGTGCCTGATGATTTCAGTTTCGCGATGCATTACGGAAATTGATTTCAGAATATCCGCACCTATATCTGGATGTTTTTTGATTATGGAAAATTCTTCGTCTGTCAGCGAACTGGGTTTCAGAAGTATATTATCAGGTATTCCCACCTTTCCTATGTCGTGCAGTTTGGATGAAATATAGAGTATATCCCTGTCAATATCACCCAGGCCTAAAAAATCCGCCTGCATTATCGAAATTGATGTCACCCTTGTTGAATGCTGGGATGTATAAGGATCCCTGGCATCCATGATTTTTGCCATGCCATAAAGTGTCGATAGTATGCTTTCATACAACTCCTGATAAAGAACAACGTTTTCCATCCGCTCGGCAGTCCTTTGCAGCAGATAAGAAATCTTCTGTTCATTGTCCGTTGAAAGCATGACGTGGGTTTTGATGCTTAACACTCCGAATATCTGATTTTCAATTATAAGAGGGAAAAAGGTATTGATGCCTTTAGTTCCATCCCATGCGCATTCTTTTTTTGAAACGAGCCCTTTGAGGAAATTTTCGTCAAAATAAATAATTCCTTCCGGTGTAGCCAGAGATCCTTCATTCTGGTTTGCCGGGAGAAAGCTGACCTGTGAATCGGAAAGCAGTTCTTTGGTAAGATCGATTATTGCATTGATAAGTTCATGCACTCCTTTGAGTCTTGTGATCCTGTACGACATATTCTGAAGAGAATTAATTTCCTGGGATTTGTCTTCAATCTGTTCTGTAAGATTGTCTATCATGCGGTGAAAACGTAGTTCTTCAGAGAAACGTTTGTTTTCTTCAAGTATAAGCTTTTCCCGTTTAACCTTATTAATAATGTACTGGATCTGTTTTACCTTGAAAGGCTTGGTGATGAAATCTGATGCACCCTGCTTCATTGCTTCAATGGCCATTTCAATAGAGGCATGTCCTGTTATCACTATGACCGGCAGGCTTACATCTTTCTCCTTGATTTTCTTCAGAAGTTCAATGCCTGTCATATTGGGCATCATAATGTCAGTCAGCACACATAACATTTGGCCGGAATCCATAAGGGTACATGCCTCTGCACCGTCTCCGGCTGGAACTACCTCAAACCCCTGATCAGTCAGCATATCAGTGAGTGTATCCAGTATTCCAGGATCGTCATCGACGATAAGAATTCTTTCTTTGGTATCCTCTTTTTTATCATCCGTTGGTTCTGTTGTCTCAACCATTAATAAAAACCTTCTTTTATAAGAAATGGCCCTATTCTGGCAGGCAATTTATTTATCGAAAGAAAAATGGATATACTTTAAAGATTTATTTGCTCTGAAGAGATTTAAGATTTTCTATACCTGCACTGTGTTCGCTATAGGTACGTGAAAACTGGTGGCGTCCATTGCCTTTTGAAACAAAAAATAAATATCTTGTATCATCAGGCCAGAGGGCGGCCTTGATGGAACTCTGGCTGGGGCTGCAAATCGGTCCGGGCGGCAGTCCCGGATGAAGGTAGGTGTTATAGGGTGTATTTCTCTTTAAATCATGAGGCTCTATCTTCCTTCTAAAACCCTGCAGGCCGTATATGGCAGTGGGATCTGACTGCAGCTTCATTCCCACACGGATTCTGTTGTGGAACACAGAGGAAATGATTGCCTTTTCGTTTTCGCGCTGGGCTTCCTTTTCAATCATTGAAGCAAGAGTCAGGACTTCAAGCTCTGTGAAACCAATCTGTTTTGCTCTTAATCTCATCTCAGGTGAGTATTTTTCATTGAATCTGCTAAACATCCGGTCGATAATCTCGTTCGGAGTCATATGGGGTATTATTTCATATGTGTCAGGGTATAGAAAACCTTCCATGCTGGGGGCCTTTACGCCGAATATCTTTGTGGTATCTTCTGACATTGCAGTTTTAATGAAATCCTCTTTTGAAAAATATATTTTTTCCGATTCCAGCCTTTCTGCGATGTCAAAGATATTGTACCCTTCCTTGATGGTCAGTCTGTATTTTACATAATCGCCTTTGAACAGCATCTTTAAGATCTCGTCGGGATAATGATTGCCGTCAAAGCGATAAGTTCCGGCACGCAGATTTTTTGCCTTCTGTCTGACCATGGCCAGAGCCATGAACATGGGTGCGTTAGTGATGATTTTGTTTTCTTTCAATAGTTCAGATATTTCCCAGGCGCTTGTTCCAGGTTTGATCTCAACGGTAATAAGCCTGCCTGGAGCTATTGGCGTATATAAAAATATTGAGATTCCCCCGGCTATGCTGCATATCAGAATGACCAGGGAAATCATCAATGTAATGTTAATCTTTTTCTTTATCATTATTTTTCGAGTCAATGTAGTTCTGCAGAATTATACTAGCAGCAAGGGAATCGACAATCCTTTTTCTTTTCTTGTGTTTTACATTTATCTGGGCAAGCATGTTGTGAGCCTCAAATGTTGAAAGCCTTTCATCCCATAGATTAACAGGAATTCCAAGCATTTCTTTGATTGATGCTGACCATTTAATGACATTATTGCCTGAAGTTCCCAGCGTACCATCCATATTATAAGGGAGGCCTATAATAAGCTCCTCTACATTGTAATCATTGATCAGCCTGATAATGGATTTATAATGAGAATCGTCTGGTCGAACATCAATAATTGTCAGCGGGACGGACATTGTTCTCTCTGGATTGCTTATCGCAACCCCCAGCTTTTTAACGCCATAGTCGATTGCCATTATGATTCCCATTGTTCACCTTTGGAATTGCCAATAAGAGTAGTTAAGATTAAAAGCGCCAGTGCAAGTATTATTCTACAGGAAGGGCTGATATCTTTTATTGCCAAACGTATTCCTTTACTTCAGCTTGGATCGATGATGTGCTCAATACCGGCTGTCCATAGAATGCAACCGAAAAAGGTATTTCGTTAACCTGTGAAAGAACGCCGAGTGAGCTGCTGCCGTCCATTAACATGGCATCAATATCGGACTCCTTTTTTAATAAAAAGTCTGTATCGAGCGGTACTTTGCCGGCATACACGGTCTTGGCGGCAAGCAAATTATTATCTTTACCATATATCCTTATTTCAACCTGCAAAGATTTCAGAGGCTTGTATTCATTTTTTCTTACGAGTCCCTTTATTATGAGGATTTGCCCTCTCTCTTCGATGTTGAGGTACTTGAAGGAAGTATCAGTATCATTTATTGAAAAAGGATATACCGTTTCCTGCCGGGATGACTTATCGCCTATTCCATCAAAGATCTTCAACTTTCCGGTTTTGCTGTAAGAGAGTATCAGTGCGATTACTATGATGATCATTACAAAAAGACCTGTCAGGGTATTTCTCAAGCTCTGTGGTTTGGCTTTTTTTGTAATAATTGATTTTTCAACGACTGATTCATCGGCAGCAGGTTGATCGTTTCCAGAGAATGTCAGTCCTGTATCAATAGGAGTGGATTCGTATTGAGTATTATATTCATCTTGTTTTTTCTGAATGTCTTGCATTTCCGGTTTGTCCGGTTCGGATCCAACCAGGTCGGGTAGTTCCTTCTCAAGAGTGAAGATGTTGGAACATACGCTGCATCTCATTCTGATTCCCTGCTTTTGCAGAAGGGCATCATCAACCTTGAATTTGCTTGAACATTTCGGGCAGACTATTATCATTTTTATCCCTGCTTTATTTCCTCTTCGTTAAGGACGTATATCTGAGGAAGCCCCCTGTATTTTTCGGCATAATCAAGTCCGTATCCTACAACAAAACCGTCATTTATCGTAAACCCGCAGTAGTCGGGACTGATATCCGCCTCACGTCTGCATGATTTATCCAGCAGTGTGCATATCTTTACAGAGTTAGGGTTCAAGAGGCCAAGCATTTCATTGAAGGCATAAAGCGTATGTCCCGTGTCCAATATATCATCAACGATAAGGACATCCTGTCCTCTTATATCAATTTTCTGGTCCAGGGATACTTTTGGCTTGGCATCGGGTCTGTCTTTATTGCCGTATGTCGATATTCTAACAAAATCAATGTGGAATGGGATGTCGATATTTCTTGCCAGGTCAGAAGCAAACATAAAAGAGCCTTTGAGAATAACAAGGATGTGTAAATTTTTTGACTGGTATTCCTTGCTTATCTGCATGCCCATATTTTTAACTTTTTCAGCTATTTTACTGGCACTGATGAGTAATTCCATAATTATTTTATATAGTATGGCCGGAAATGTGTCAATGCAGTGATATCAGGCTTTTCATGCTCTCCTTGTTCATACTGCAATCATTTTAATCGAGGTTGTTAAGATAATGACTGTAACTTGCCATATAAGACAGAATGCTTGCCGCCTCCTCAGGTGTTGTAAGGCACAATGCCGGTCCGTAGGATGTATGCTGCAATGTCTGAATACCCTCTCCGAGAGATACTGCTATTATGGGCTTACACGTCACCTTTTGCAGACGAGCCATCTCGGATATGAATTTGTTTTCCGTTTTGATGTGATCTTTTATTATCGAAAGCTTGAGCTCTTTTCCAAACAGGCTTCCGAGAAGCTTCTCCTGGGACTGTATGAAATCTTCAACTATTTTGAGCGTACCGACAACGCCCAGAGCAATAATGGAATCTATCATGTCCCAATTTGCCAGGAGCTCCAGTGTCTTTAAATGCAGTTCGGGCTTGTTTTCACCGACAAGGTCTATCGGATTGGACTTGTTCCAGTATGCCGGGACATACTTGTTCAATTCTTCTATAATGTCATCTGATAATGCAGGAAGGACCAGGCCCTGACTTTCGCATTCATCAGCGGTGACCACGCCCCATCCCCCGCCGAGGCTCATTATTCCTACCCTGTTGGATTTCGGAATCGGAAGGTTAGTCATTGCGCCTGCCACATTGAGCAGTTCGGTAGGATTTTTAACCTGTATTATGCCTGTTTGTTTGAACATGGCAGTATATGTTTCAAATGACCCTGCCATTGCTCCTGAATGGGACTGAGCCGCTTTAGACCCTGTCTTGGATCTGCCAGTCTTAAGGGCAACAACTGGTTTTTTCCTTGTCGTTTTTCTTGCTATCTCCATGAATTGCCTGCCATTTTCCACACCCTCAAGGTACATGGCAATGCCATTGACCTCATCCCTTTCTCCGAAATATTCCAGAAGAGTGCCGGCTTTAAGAATCGCTTCATTCCCGGTACCTGCATAGAAGCAGACACCCATGCCCCTGTTTATGGTCCATTGAATAATCTGCACGCCTATGTTGCCGCTCTGTGAAATAACTCCGAGGCTCCCTTTGCCCGGAAAGACAGGAACGCCTATTGCAGTCAGACCGGCATGAGTCGATATTGACCCCATCGTATTCGGCCCTAAGAACACAAGGCCCGAGCTTTTTGCTATTTCATTAATTTCATGTTCAAGTTTCCTGCCTTCTTCTCCTGTCTCTTTAAATCCTGATGAAATTATTACTACTGATGTCGTCCCCTTTTTAATGCAGTCCTTAAGGGCGTTAGCTACATGAACTGCGGGAATTGTTATTATTGCCAGATCAACCTTTTCTGGAACCGATTCGAGGTCAGGATAGGTTTTCAAGTCAAGGATAAGATCCTTCTTTGTGTTGATTGGGTATATTTTCCCCTTGAATCCCCCGCTTAATATTGCGGTCGTAATCATAAATCCCCATTTCCCGGGGATATCCGAAGCCCCTATAATTGCGACTGATTCCGGGAAAAACATTGCATCGAGCTTTTTTCTTAAGCTTTCATCCATAGTTCATTTCTCCTTATCCGTGATAATTGACATTTAGCGGTTCTTAAATATACTATTGCCCTATTAGTATAATTCTTTTATTGTGAATTTTATATAAATCTTTTAATTTTAACTGCAATAGGAGGGCATCATGGAAGAAAAAAGAGTATACGAAAGAGTATCGGTTGATCTGAGAGCTCAGTATTATGAGGACACACCGGAAACATACATAGGACGAGTCAGCAATCTGAGTATGAGCGGTATGTTTCTTAAAGTATCTAATCTGAGCAAATCCGGTGCATACGTTTTTATTGATATTGACGCTGAGAGTATAGGTAAAGTTGTTTGGACTCAAGGCCATGTTGTGAGAACCACACCATATGGAATGGCAATCGAATTTAACCGTGCAGATACTAAAGGGCTGGAGTCTTTATTGACTGCAGAAAAATCAATTACAAAGAAAAAGAAATCATAATAATTTAATGCTGTCGGTACTCTATCTTTAAAGTTTTTATAAAGCTTAATGGAGCACAAAATTTACTACAGTATAAGATATTATTAAAAAAGCAGATTTACCTTCGTAATTCTTTGATAACCTGACAGGTAACCTTGTTGACATAGGGCTAATACATGGTTTATTTCTAATAAAACATCTTAAATAAAGGAAGTGAAGAAGATGGAAGAAAAAGACTTGCAACTTATTAACAAAATCATCCCGGATAGTCCTGAGCTGAAAAAACTTTGGGAGGAGCACCTGGATTACAAGGTAAAACTTGAAGAATTCAACAGGAAGAAATATCTCAGTGCAGAAGATGAACTCAAACGAAGAGAAATACAAAAGCTCAAGCTTGCTGGTAAAGATCGAATTGAAGATATTCTAAGGTTGCATAGAAAGTAAAGAATATCCTTTCTTGAAAAGTTAAGGGGAAAGCATGACGAAAATTAAGGGTGCATTAGCGCTCATCGAATCCCTCAGATGCGAGGGAGTGAAGCATGTATTCGGTTATCCAGGCGGGGCTGTCCTGGATATTTTTGACATGCTTTATGATGCGAAAGATATTGAATTCATCCTTGTCAGGCATGAACAGGGGGCAGTCCATGCAGCTGACGGCTATGCAAGGGCAAGCGGAAATGTCGGGGTCTGCGTTGTCACATCAGGGCCGGGAGCGACAAATACTGTTACAGGGCTTGCAACTGCATACATGGATTCCATTCCTGTAGTCGTGTTTTCAGGCCAGGTATCAACACACCTGATAGGCAATGACGCCTTTCAGGAAGCAGATATTGTGGGTATTACAAGGTCATGCACAAAACATAATTTTTTAGTCAAAGATGTGAACCACCTTCCAAGGATAATCAAGGAGGCATTTTATATTGCCAGGACAGGAAGGCCTGGTCCTGTTTTGATCGACCTTCCTAAAGATGTGATGAATGCCCAGGTCTTATTCAAATACCCAGAAGAAGTTCACATGAGAGGCTATTCGCCGACATATAAAGGACATCCGGGTCAGATAAAAAGGATAGTGGACACTATAATTAAGAGCAAGAGGCCTGTAATCTATGCCGGTGGCGGGATCATACTTTCAAACGCTGCAGATGAATTAAGAGAGTTTGCACACACAACCCGTATACCGGTAGCTTTAACGCTTATGGGGCTTGGCGCTTATCCGGCAGGCGAGAGGGGTTTTCTCGGCATGCTGGGGATGCACGGCACATATTATGCAAATATGGCCGTACATGAGTCAGACTGCCTAATTTCGATAGGCGCCAGATTTGATGACCGTGTTACAGGAAAGATTGACGAATTTTCGCCAAAAGCGAAGATTATCCATATAGATATTGATCCTACATCCATAAGTAAGAACGTCAAAGTTGACCTTCCTGTGGTAGGCGACTGCAGGAGCGTATTGACGGACATGCTTGCTCTACTAGAGAACAGATTGAAAGATATTGACGAACTTCACAGAGAAATCGAACCCTGGAATAAGGAGATAGATTACTGGAAAGAGCATATGCCTCTCAAATACGATTCCTCTGATCAATTGATAAAACCCCAGTATGTTATTGAGGCCATAGACAGACTTTCGCCTGAAGATACAATTATTACAACTGAAGTCGGACAGAACCAGATGTGGACAGCTCAGTTTTACAGATTCAATAGACCCAGGCTGTTCCTTTCTTCCGGCGGACTGGGGACCATGGGATATGGCTTCCCTGCAGCAATCGGTGCCCAGGCGGCATTTCCAGACAGGACTGTTATCGATATTGCCGGAGACGGCTCAATTCAGATGAATATTCAGGAACTGGCGACAGCCGTGCAATACAATCTTAATGTGAAGGTCATGATCCTCAACAACTGTAACCTCGGCATGGTCAGGCAATGGCAGTGTCTGTTTTATAGAAAGAGATATTCTCATACCGCCATGAATTTTACACCTGATTTCGTAAAGCTGACTGAGGCTTACGGTGCGAACGGGTTTCATGTAAACAAACCATCGGATGTGGAAGGTGCTGTAAAAGAGGCATTAAAAATCAAGGGGCCGGTATTTGTAGATTTCAGAGTCGATCCGGATGAACATGTGTATCCTATGGTGCCGTCAGGAGCTCCAATTAAGAACATGCTGCTTGTATGAAAACGATATAAGAGGATAGTGATGGTATGAAACATGTAATATCTGTACTTGTCGACAATGAAGCTGGTGTCCTTACCAGGGTGTCAGGGCTTTTTTCTGGCCGTGGATTCAATATCGAATCACTGAGCGTCGCCCCGACCCTTGATCCAAGGATTTCAATGATGGTTATCACAACAAGTGGCAATGAACAGGTGCTGGAACAGATAAAGAAGCAGCTTAATAAACTCATAAATGTTATAAAAGTTGTCGACTATGTCGGCAAGGATTGTGTGCAAAGGGAAATGGTGCTGATCAAGATTCAGGCAAGAGATGACAGCAGGGCAGAGGTGTTGAGGATTGCAGAGATATTCAGGGCAAAAGTGGTTGATATATGCCCGAAATCCTATACACTTGAGCTTACAGGAGATAAAAACAAACTGGGCGGTTTCATAGAAATCTTGAAACCGATAGGAATAATTGATTTCATAAGGACAGGCACGGTAGTAATGGAAAGAGAAATGCAAGGAGGCAAAGCAGAGCTATGATGAAGGTATATTATGACAAGGATGCAAATCTTGATCTGATCAAATCAAAGAAGGTTGCCGTAATCGGATACGGTTCTCAGGGTTTCGCCCATTCCAACAGCTTGAAGGATTCTGGTGTCGATGTCGTAGTAGGGTTGAGAGAGCAGAGCAGTTCATGGAAAAAAGCTGAAAATGCAGGGCTGAGGGTTATGGACATCAGTGATGCAGTTAAGTGGTCCGATATTGTAATGATCCTTCTGCCGGATGAGATTCAGCCCGGAATATATAAAAAACAGATTGAACCTTATCTTAGGGACGGCATGTATCTGGCCTTTGCACACGGGTTTAATGTCCGTTATAAACAGATTGTTCCTCCTGCCGGGGTAAGCTGTTTTATGGTTGCCCCGAAATCCCCGGGACATATGGTGAGATTCGAGTATTCTCAAGGCCGGGGTGTTCCAATGCTGATTGCCGTTCACAGTGATGTCTCAGGTGATGCCAAAGATATGGCCTTGTCCTATGCCTGTGCGATAGGGGGAGGTAAGGCAGGTATCCTCGAGACAACATTCAAAGATGAGACTGAAACGGATCTATTTGGAGAGCAGGCAGTTCTGTGCGGTGGCGTAACTGCGCTCATCATGGCAGCATTTGATACTCTGGTCGAAGCGGGATATGCCCCGGAACTTGCTTATTTCGAATGTTTGCACGAGTTGAAGCTGATTGTGGACCTTATATATGAAGGTGGCATCACGAATATGCGCTATTCTGTAAGCAATACGGCGCAGTATGGCGACATTACGAAAGGCCCAGTCCTGATAGATAAGAATGTAAGGGATAAGATGAAAGGGCTTCTCACGGATATCCAGAACGGGAAATTTGCCGAGGAATGGATCAGTGAAAATGCTGCTGGAAGACCTGTCTTCGATAATTTGACCAAAAAAGGTGAAGAGCACCTGATTGAAAAAGTTGGAGAAAAGCTCAGGGCGATGATGCCTTGGCTCAAAGAAGGAAGAAAGGTAAACAGACAGGAGAACTGATCATGAAGAGAAGAAAATTCAGAAGGCTGAATAATGATGAGTTAAAAAACAGAATTCCCCTATTACCGAATTTTGTCACAACAATAGGCCTTTTCTTTGGTTTTTTTTCAATATTGTTTTCACTGAGAGGTAATTTTTTTAATGCTGCAATCATGATTGTTCTGGCTGGTTTCATCGATGGAGTAGACGGAAGAATTGCGCGTGCAACCAATTCAACCTCGGCATTTGGAAAAGAATATGATTCCCTCTGCGATGTTATATGTTTCGGAGTTGCCCCTGCAATAATGGTTTACCTGTGGGAACTTTCAGAATTCGGCAGGATGGGATTCCTTGCAAGTTTTGTTTATGTTGCCTGTGGTGCCCTGAGGTTGGCGCGTTTCAATACTGATACATCTGGCGATGGAACCAAGTTCACCGGTCTCCCTATCCCGGTTGCGGCCGTAACTCTAGCCAGTGTACTGCTAATCTACGGGTCTATGAATGAATATAGAAATATCCCATATGCGATCACTTTTATTGAATCAATCAGAGGCGTTCCTGTCCTGGCAGGCGTATTTTTCCTGGCATTTCTGATGGTCAGCACTATAAAATATCCGAGCTTTAAACATGTAAATTATATAAAAGCCCATCCGTTCCAGCTACTGGTTGCGGGCGTGCTGCTGCTTATGGTCGTGGCTTATCAGCCTGAAATGATGGCTTTCCTCCTTACAATGACCTTCGTAATCGGCGGGGTAATTCTTAATATCATCCAGTACCTTTTCTTAAGGAACAGGAAGGCTGCAAGCGAGGAAATAGATGACACAATCCCAAGAGAGAATCCTAATATTTGACACAACACTGAGAGATGGTGAGCAATCTCCCGGCGCCACAATGGATGTTCATGAAAAAGTCATTGTGGCGAAACAGCTTGAATTGCTTGGTGTAGATAAGATTGAAGCCGGTTTTCCTGTAACATCACCGGGTGATTTTGACGCAGTGCAGGCGGTAGCATCCGAGATAAAAAAGCCGCAGATAGTAGGTCTCTGCCGCGCCAGAGAAAAGGACATAATGACAGCATGGGATGCTGTCAGGGAAGCGAAGAATCCGGGGCTCCATACTTTCATAGCCACTTCTGATATCCATCTGAAACATAAGCTCCGCATGGAACGGGATGATGTCCTCAGGCATGTTGAATATGCAGTTGGTTTATGCAGATCTCTTTCTCCAAACATAGAATTTTCAGCAGAGGATGCGACCCGCTCGGATTGGGATTTTCTAGCTGAAGTTTTCTCGACGGCAATTGCAGCAGGAGCTGATACGCTGAATGTACCGGATACCGTAGGATATACTACCCCGCAGGAATTTTCGAACCTTATCAGACATCTTGTAAACAAGGTGAAAGATATTAATAAGGCAATTATTTCTGTGCACTGCCACAATGATCTGGGGCTTGCTACAGCGAATTCGATATCTGCTGTCTTGGCCGGCGCCCGTCAAATAGAGTGTACAATAAACGGTATTGGCGAACGTGCAGGAAATACATCACTCGAAGAAGCTGTGATGATTATGAATGTCCGCAAAGACCTTTATCATCTGAAGAATGGAATCGATACTTCCCAGATATACCCGGCCAGCCGCCTTGTATCTCATATTACGGGTATCCCCGTGCAGCCTAACAAGGCCATAGTAGGGTCAAATGCGTTTGCTCATGAATCTGGCATTCATCAGGATGGCTTTCTGAAAGAGCGTACCACATATGAAATAATGACACCTGAAACAGTGGGCATAGGCAAGTCTCAGCTTGTTATGGGAAAACATTCCGGTAAACATGCTTTGGACAACCGGTTGAAGGGTATGGGTTACAATCTCAATGAAGACGAGTTGAAAAAGGTATTCAGCCGCTTCAAGGAGATTTCTGATAAGAAGAAGAAGGTTTATGATGCAGATATCGAGGCAATAGTAATTGAGGAAATCTACAGGATTCCCGACAGATATGAATTGAAAAATATAAACGTCAGTTCAGGTACAGTAACTATTCCGACAGCAACTGTTCAGCTCAGTGTCGATGGGGAGGTTTCGCTTGACGCAGGTTTTGGTAACGGTCCTGTAGATGCCCTGTTCAAAACCATTATAAAGATGACCGGTTACAATGCAGAACTTCAGAGATTCAGTGTTAGTTCGATAACAGGCGGGACAGATGCCCAGGGTGAGGTTGCTGTTGAACTTAGAGACCGCGAACTGGTATCAATAGGACATGGTTCTGACCCGGATATACTAGTCGCTTCAGCAAGGGCGCTGATAAATGCGATTAATAAAATGGAATTTATAAAAAAAAGAAAAGGCATGTAACATGCAAAGGGGTATACTCAATTGGGAATGACAATAACCGAAAAGATACTGTCCGCACATGTTGACGGGAAAAAAATTATACCGGGTGAATTTATCCGCCTTTCTGTGGACATTGCACTTGCAAACGATATTACCGCACCCATAGCTATCAGGGAATTCGGGAATTCAGGGATCCAGAAGCTATATGACCCTGATAAGATCGTATTCGTACTCGATCACTTTACTCCGAATAAAGATATAGATTCGGCTAATCAATGTAAGCTTGTCAGGGAATTTGCTGGAAAACACGGGATAAAAAATTTTTTCGATGGCGGCAACTGCGGTGTGGAACATGCACTTTTACCGGAGAAAGGTCTGGTGCTTCCTGGGGATGTTATAATAGGGGCGGACAGCCATACCTGCACATACGGCGGACTTGGAGCATTTGCAACAGGAGTCGGCAGCACCGACCTGGCTGCAGCAATGATAACCGGTCAGGTATGGTTCATGGTGCCTGAGACCATGAAATTTGTATTCAACGGTAAACTCATGCCCTGGGTCGGAGGCAAAGATCTCATTTTATACCTGATCGGAAAGATAGGAGTTGACGGTGCACTTTATAAGACTATGGAAATATCAGGCGAAGCAATAGATGCGCTTGATCTGAGTGGAAGGCTTACCATTGCAAATATGGCGATAGAAGCCGGTGCCAAATCAGGAATAATTCAAGCCGATGAGAAGACGATTTCCTATGTGGAAAACAGGGCGACAAGGCCATACACGATATATGAAAGCGACGAGGATGCAAATTATGAATCGGTATATGAATATGATTGTGCAAACATTGAACCCCAGGTTTCATTTCCCCATCTGCCAGAAAAGGCAAGGGGAATAAGCGAAGTAGGTGTTATCAGAATTGATCAGGTTATAATCGGTTCATGTACAAACGGCAGGATTGAAGATTTAAGAGTCGCTGCAGAAATTATGAAAAACAAACGTGTGGACAAATATGTCCGCTGCATAGTCCTTCCGGCAACTCCTGAGGTGTATCTCAAAGCGGAGGAGGAAGGGCTGCTTAGGATATTCCTTGAAGCGGGCGCAGTACTCGGACCACCTACGTGCGGACCCTGCCTGGGCGGGCACATGGGCATTCTTGCGGAAGGTGAGCGCGCTGTCTCAACCACCAACCGCAACTTTGTAGGCAGAATGGGGCACAGGACAAGCGAGGTCTATCTTGCAGGACCTGCAATAGCTGCCGCATCAGCAATTACAGGGAAGATATCATCACCAGGGGAGGTGATGTAATGATTCGTGAGATTAAGGGTAAGGCTTTTGTCTTCGGAGACGATATTGACACAGATGCTATAATTCCAGCCAGATACCTGAATAATTCTGATCCGGATATACTGAAACTGCATGTCATGGAAGATGCCGATTCTGAATTCCCATTAAAAATCAGCGCTGGTGATATTATTGTAGCCGGAAAAAATTTCGGCTGCGGATCATCCAGGGAGCATGCACCGATAGCAATCAAAGCCGCAGGCATAAGTTGTGTCATCGCAGAGAGCTTTGCCCGGATATTTCTTAGAAACAGCTTCAACATGGGGCTTCCCATATTAATATCGATTGAAGCTTCAAAGGACATAAAAGAAGGTGATATTCTGAACGTGAACGCAGAAGAGGGTGTAATCAGAAACGTCACAACGGGAAAAAAGTACATATCCAACAGGCTGCCTGATTTTATTAAGGAGCTTGTGGAAGATGGAGGTCTTATTGAGCATATTAAAAAGCGGGGCAATATCTGATTGAAATGAATGATACTAAAATACTATCTCATAGGTGGTTGTTGTTACAGGTAAAATAGGAATATCCGGTTTAGCAACAATAAATCAAGACATGAAAAAACCCCCTGGTTTATAAGCCAGGGGGTTTTGCATGTATGTTCTCTTACTTCGCTGGTGGTGCTGCTGGAGCTGCTGCATCAGGTGCTGCTGGAGCTGCTGCATCAGGTGCCGGAGCTGCTTCAGGAGCCGGAGCTGCTTCAGGAGCCGGAGCTGCTTCAGGAG
>CAYNVT010000093.1:15533-16719 GCA_964400685.1 uncultured Bacteriovoracaceae bacterium
AGCTGCTTCAGGAGCCGGAGCTGCTTCAGGAGCCGGAGCTGCTTCAGGAGCCGGAACTGCCTGCTCTGTTGCTGCCGGAGCCGGAGCCTCTTCTTTCTTTGCGCAACCTACTGAAACTGATACTGCGAAAACAACAAGTAATGCTACTGCTAGATTGATCCATTTACTCATACCGCTATCTCCTTTATTTTTTTATTTTTGCTATTCTATTAGCTGTTTTATTTGTTGATTATTACGAACTGATCATTCCTGTTTTTGGCCCAGGCTTCTTCTGTATGACCAGGATCAAGAGGTTTTTCTTTACCGTAACTTATTGTAGAGATGCGTTCTTTCTCTATGCCCAGTGTAACAAGGAAGTCCATAGCTGCCTTTGCCCTTCTCTCACCAAGCGCCAGGTTGTACTCAACAGTTCCTCTTTCGTCGCAATTCCCTGCTATCTGGATTGTTACATTAGGATATGCCTTGAGGAAGGTGGCATTCTGATTCAATATATCCTGAGATTCCTGCTTCAGATCGAATTTATCGAAATCGAAATAAATGTTCTTCTCCTGAAGGGCCTTGATTTCATCATCTAGGCTTGGGATTGGGGCCTGGGTTTGAATTTTTACTTCCTCTTTCGGTTTTTCCGGTGCCGGTGCCGGTGCCGGTGCTGCAACAGGAGCTTTAACTTCTTCAACCGGTTTTGGAGGTTCAGCCTTTTTTGCGCAACCAGCTACGACAAAAGCCAGTACGATAAATAGTGCTAAAAATGAACCGTAATAAGATTTTTTCATCAGATTCCTCCTGTTTAGTTTTTTATGCTAATTACTCTTTCCCAACCGATGGTCAAGCAGAAAAAGGATCGTTTCAGATTCGATTAAAATAACCATATTTTTTTATTATAATGCTATAAGCACATTGTCAATAAGAAATATCTCACAGAATAGCTTGTAAAGCCACTTTGTAGACGGTTTAAATTAAAATGCTCTAATGTCCGACTAATTTATTCAGTATTATCTTTTTGGTCTGTTCCTCTCCATTATCAAACAATACCATGTGTCCGCTGTCTTTAAGAGTCAGGGTAGTGACTCGATTTTCATTTTGCTTTTGTTTATCAGCAAGATTTTCAAAACCTGATTGACTGAAATATAGATCGCTGTCACCCCAGATCAGTTTAATGTCAAGGCCGTGCACATTGGAAACCACT
>CAYNVT010000094.1:0-10598 GCA_964400685.1 uncultured Bacteriovoracaceae bacterium
AGGAGCACCCCTTCCCGGCAGTATGCGGACGTGTATGCAACCATCCTTGCGAAGAGGCCTGCAAGAGGGGCGATGTTGACGAACCCCTCGATATTATGCATCTCAAGCGTTTCGTGGCTGACATGGACCTGTTCGATGAAACAAAGTTCATGCCGGAAGTGAAAGAAAAGAACGGCAAGAAAATTGCGGTTATCGGCGCCGGTCCTTCAGGGCTTACTGCTGCATATTACCTTGCTATTGAAGGTTATGAAGTTGTCGTGTTCGAAGCTGCACCGATCGCAGGCGGCTGGATGACCCTGGGCATACCGGAATACAGGCTTCCCCGCGACATAATAAATGCAGAAATACAGATAATTAGAGACCTCGGGGTTGATATCAGGTGCAACACCGCTGTCGGAAAAGATATTATGTTTGACGACCTTACTAAAGACTACGATGCTGTCTTCATAGGATGCGGAACAATGCTTTCCAGCAAGCTCGACATCCCGGGTGAAGACATGCAGGGAGTTATGCACGGGGTTGACTATCTGAGGCGCATAAACCTCGGCGAAAAGGTCTATCTGGGCGACAGGGTCGCGGTCGTTGGAGGCGGGAACGTTGCAATGGACGCCGTTCGTGTATCGAAGAGAATGGGCTCCAGAGATGTTTTCATACTTTACAGAAGGACAAGAGCTGAAATGCCTGCCGCTCCCGAGGAAATCGAGGAGGCGCTCGAAGAGGGAATTCGCATGGAATTCCTGGTGGCGCCTGTTCGTGTAGTCGGTGAAAACGGCAAGGTCACAGGCATCGAATGCCAGAGAATGGAACTCGGTGAACCGGATAAAAGCGGACGGCGCCGCCCTGTCCCGATAAAGGGTTCGGAATTCATAGTCGAGTGCGATGCAATCGTCCCTGCCATCGGCCAGGCAGCTGACCTTGACTTCATTACAAAAGAATCCGGCGTATCCATCAATAAATGGAACAATATCGATGCCGATGAAGTCACATTCCAGACAAATATTGATAAGGTCTTTTCCGGCGGCGACGTGGTAACAGGCCCGCAAACCGTTGTAAAGGCAGTTAATGCAGGCAAGGAAGCGGCTATCTCAATCAACAGATTCTTAAAAGGTGAAGATCTGAAAGCAGGGCGCAGGACAGACTGGAAAGAAGGCCTTGCAGATCCCGGCGATCCTTTAAAAGTAGCAAAGAAGAAGCGTGTGAAGATGGAGCACCTCGACCCCAAGACCAGGGCTTCAAACTGGGAAGAGGTCATAAAGGGCATGAGCGAAGAGGCTGCAAAATACGAGGCTGAAAGATGCCTGAGCTGCGGAATCTGCTGCGAATGCTATCAGTGCGTTAACGCATGTATTGCAAAAGCGATAGTACATGATGAAAAAGCAGCCGAAGAGTTCGTGGAAGTAGGAGCTGTCATAGCAGCGCCTGGATTCGAGACATTCGACGCGACACTCAAACCCGAATATGGCTACGGCATTTATCCGAATGTCGTCACAAGCATTCAATTTGAAAGAATCCTTTCAGCTTCAGGCCCGTATTTCGGACATGTCCAGAGGCTTTCCGACGGCAAAGAACCCCACAAAGTTGCATTCATACAGTGCGTGGGTTCGCGAGATACCGCATGCGGCAACTCATGGTGCTCATCCGTATGCTGCATGTATGCGACAAAAGAGGCCATCATCGGAAAAGAGCACGCCAAGAACCTCGAACCGACCATATTCTTCATGGATATCAGGGCCCACGGAAAGGACTTCGACCGTTTTGTCAACCGCGCCAAGGATGAGTACGGCATCCGTTATATCCGTTCGATGCCGTCGACGATAAAGGAACTCCAGCAGTCAAAGAACCTCTTAATGAAGTATGTCCTTGAAGACGGGACGATAGTCGAGGAAGAATTCGACATGGTTGTCCTCTCTGTTGGACTGACTCCTCCCAAAGAAGCGGAGAAACTAGCTAAAGCACTTGGAGTCGAACTTGAAGAGCATGGGTTCTGCAGAACGCAGCTTGAAAACCCTGTGCTTACAAGCAGGGACGGCGTGTTCGTGTGCGGCGCATTCGGCGGCCCCAAGGATATCCCCGAGACTGTCATGGAAGCGAGCGGTGCAGCAGCATGCGCATCAGGACTTCTTGCAGAAAGGCGTGGAACGCTTATCACCGAGCAGGAACTTCCGCTTGAAAAGGACATCAAGGGGATCGGTCCGCGAACAGGCGTATTCGTATGCCATTGCGGAATCAATATCGGCGGTGTCGTAAATGTTCCGGAGGTTGTAGAATACGCCAAGACATTGCCCAATGTCGTTTTCGCAACCGACAACCTGTTTACCTGCTCTCAGGATACTGCAGTCAGAATGGGAGAAATCATCAAGGAACAGAATCTTACAAGGGTTGTCGTCGGGTCATGTTCGCCGAGAACCCATGAAGGGCTCTTCCAGGAAAACTGTGAGAAGGCCGGACTCAACCGCTATCTGTTCGAAATGGCCAATATAAGAGACCAGGATTCATGGGTGCATATGCACGAGCCTGCTGCCGCGACAGAAAAGGCGAAGGATCTCATTCGCATGTCAATAGCAAAGGCCGAATATCTGAAACCGCTCAAACCCGGCCAGCTTAACGTCAATCATGCAGCACTCATAATAGGAGGCGGTCTTGCCGGAATAACCGCAGCTCTTTCGCTGGCTGATCAGGGATTCTCCTCATACATTGTAGAAAAGGAATCCGAGCTTGGCGGAAACTATGCAAAGCTGCATTACACACTCGAAGGGCTCGACACAAAGAAGCACCTCGCCGGCCTGATTGAAAAGATTAAGGCGAGTGATAAGATAACGGTATTTAAATCAGCAGAGATAAAGAAGATTGAAGGCTTCATCGGCAACTACAAAACTACTGTAAATGCAAAGGGTGAAGAGACCAAATTCGAGCATGGGGTTGTTATAGTCGCAACAGGCGGCTACGAGCTCGAAACCGACGAGTATCTTAACAGAAAGAGCGACAAGGTCATCACACAGCGCAACCTCGAAGACCTGATTGTCGAGAACGACCCGAAGGTTAAGAACGCCAAGAGCATTACAATGATTCAGTGCGTAGGCTCAAGAACGAAGGAAAGGCCATACTGCAGCCGCTACTGCTGCAGCGAGGCCATAAAGAACGCCCTCAAGATCAAGGAGCTTGATCCTTCAAAAGACGTCACCATCCTGTACCGCGATGTCCGAACTTTCGGGCTCAAGGAAGACTTCTACAAAAAGGCCAGAGAGCTTGACGTCAAGTTCATACGATATGACGAAGACCGCAAACCGGAAGTGACCGACAACGGCGGCAGCCTTTTAATCAAGGTGCTTGACCCGATACTTAATCAGACAGTCACACTCAAGACCGACATCCTTGCATTAAGCGTCGGAACCGCGCCGAACCCGGAGAATGAGGAAATAGGAAAAATGCTCAAGGTCCCGACCAACCAGGACGGCTTCTTCCTCGAAGCGCATGTCAAATTGAGGCCGGTTGATTTTGCAACGGACGGCGTGTTCATGTGCGGCATGGCGCACGCACCCAAGCTGAGTGAAGATACGGTCGTTCAGGCTAATGCCGCAGTAAGCAGGGCATGCACGATTCTAACTAAAGACCTGATCGAAGCCGAAGGAAAGACTGCGTTCGTCAACAAAGAGCGCTGCGCGGCGTGCGGCCTCTGCGAAGCCAACTGCCCGTTCGGAGCGGTTGCCGTAAATTTCGTTGAAGGCTGTGCGGAAGTGAATACAGTTCTTTGCAAGGGATGCGGAGTATGCACTGCATCGTGCCGCATGAATGCTATAGACTTGAACGGTTTCTCTAACGAGCAGGTCATAACTCAGATTCAGGCATTCTCTTTACTGGATTAAGACAAGGATAGATTGGAGAACTCTTATGGCTGAAGATAAACAAGGCTGGGAACCGAAAATAGTTGCCATCGTCTGCAACTGGTGTACCTATGCGGGAGCAGACCTCGCAGGTATCAGCAGGATTCAGTATCCGCCGAATGTAAGAATTATCAGGGTTCCCTGCACAGGCAGGATCAACCCGTTCTACATCATGCGCGCCCTGCAGGAAGGGGCCGATGGTGTTCTGGTATCCGGATGTCATCCGGGAGAATGCCACTACATCACGGGCAACTATCATGCACGCCGCAAGTTCGCGATGCTGAAGAGATTCCTCGGTTATATCGGAATAGAGCCTGACAGAACAATTTTCACATGGGTGTCGGCATCGGAGGGAGAGCGTTTCGCCAACGTTATCAAGGGCGTAACCGCCAAGGTCAAGGAACTTGGGCCTGCATCCAAGCTAGTTAAAAGCTACTGATTGGGAGCCTTGATATGGACGAAAAAATAAATGCAAAAGTAAGAGAAGAAGCCAGAAAGCTCCTCGCAGACGGCAAGGTTGATGTTGTCATAGGCTATGAGAAAGGCACACTGCCGCTTACCTCGACGCCCGTTTTCATAACAAAACCTGAAGAAGCGGATAAGCTTGTATGGGATGAGGGCTGCTACCAGAATCTGGCGAAATTTGTTACCGATATACTCTCAGCACATAAGGAAGCCCAGAGAAAGATAAGAAATCCCGAAGATAGAAAGAAGAAGACGGTCGGAATAATAGCAAAAGGCTGCACGAGCCGTTCCATAATCCTTCATCTTCAGGAAAAGCAGTATGACAAGAACGAAATAATCATCATCGGAGTTCCCTGCACAGGATATATTGACAGGAAGAAGCTTGCCATTCTTGTTGACAATGAAGAAATCGTAGAGGGCTTTGTTGCTTCCGGCCAGGTAACGGTTAAGACGGCATCAGGAGAAAAGAATATTGCATTGACCGATGTCCTTGCAGATAACTGCATCACCTGCCGTTTCAACAACCCCGTAATCTCGGACATTATGGCCGGAGATCCTGCACCTGCAATGCAGCCGGATAAGGAATATGAAAAAATCGAAGCCATCGAAAAACTGAGCACTGATGAAAGATTCGCATATTTTGTAAAAGAGATGTCGAAGTGCATCCGCTGCTATGCCTGCCGCCAGGCCTGCCCGAGCTGCTATTGCAAGATGTGTTTTGTCGAGCAGTCTCAGCCTCAGTTCACCGGCCTTTCGGCAGACGCTTCAGATACCCAGCTATTCCAGATGCTTCGCATCTTCCACATGGTCGGCCGCTGTGTCGACTGCGGAAGCTGCGTAAACGCCTGCCCTATGGGGGTCGATTTGAGGGCGTATCTTAAAAAGCTCGACAAGGACGTCCTGGAACTCTTCGAAACCAGGGCCGGTTCCAAAATAGAGGATGTGCCGCCCTTGAGCACATATCGCGAAAATGACAAAGAAGATTTTATCTATCACCCATAAAAGGTGGATTAAATATGAACAGCTTTCTAGCCGAAGTTAATGAAAAGATAAACGGTGTGCCTCTGCAGCGCTGTTATCACTGCCGCAAATGCACGGCTGGCTGCCCGATGGCAAACATCATGGAGTATAATCCTAACAGGATTATCAAGATGATACAGAACGGTATGAAGGATGAAGTTTTAAATTCTTCTACCATCTGGATGTGTGCATCATGCGAAACCTGCATAACACGATGCCCCAATGAGGTTGACATTGCCCGCATGATGGATGCCCTTAGAGAAATGGCTCTGGAACAGGGTTATGCCGCAAAGGAAAAGAACATCCTCAAGCTGCATAAATCGTTCCTGCATAACATCTGGGTAAACGGCCGTATAAATGAAGGCATGATGATGGCCGAGTACAAACTCTGGTCAGGGGATCTTTTCTCTGATGTAATAACCGGTATGGGAATGTTCATGAAAGGTAAGATCCACCCAATATCACCACGGACTAAAGATATGGCTGCGGTGAGAAAAATATTCAGGGAAACAAAATAAAGGAGGCGCATCTTGAAACTTTCTTATTATCCAGGATGTTCACTGCATGGTACGGCCAGGGAGTACGGAGAATCCGTTACGGCCGTGAGCGCCGCCCTTGGCATTGAACTCAATGAAATCAAGGACTGGTCGTGCTGCGGTGCGACAGCCGCACACAGCACGAACTTCAAGCTTTCGGTGGCACTGCCTGCACGCGACCTTGTTGCCGCCGAGAAAAACGGCATGGATGTAATGGTTCCGTGCGCAGCATGCTTCAACCGGCTGAAGAGTACCCAGCACCACCTTAAAGAAGACGGCAAGCTGAAAGGCGAGATTGAAAAGATAATCGGCGGCAAATACGAGGGCAACATTGCCATCCGCAACCCGATAGACATAATTATAAATGACATCGGACTCGAAGAGCTTGCAAAAAGGGTCGTTAAGCCGCTTAAGGGAATAAGGCCTGTTTCCTATTACGGCTGCCTGCTTTTAAGGCCGAAAGAAATCTGTAACTTCGACAACCATGAGAATCCCGTCCTTCTTGACAAGATTATGGAAACGGTGGGCGCCGATGTCAAACAATGGTCGTACAAGACTGACTGCTGCGGTGGAAGCCTTACCATCAGCATGACCAAGGTTGTCAACAACATGGTTGACAAACTCATGACCATGGCCAGGGAAGCAGGCGCCAATTGTGTCGTCGTTGCATGTCCCATATGCATGGCAAACCTTGACATGAGGGCAAGCGCAAACCTCAAGCTGCCGGTTTTCTATTTCACGGAACTTCTGGCCCTGGCAATGGGGATTGCTGGACCTGAAACCTGGGCAAAGATGCATACTGTCGACGGAACGCCGCTCCTAAAGGGACTCGGACTTATTTAAGGAAAGAGAGATGGCCATGGAAAAAAAGCTTATAGCAAAAGACGAGTTGGCTGCAATTGCTGAAAAGATTGCCGAAACCATGACAGTAATTGCACCGGTTGCCGATGAGGATAATATCCTGTTCGCACCGCTTAAAAAAGGCGATAAGATAAAACTTGTTGCGGGCAACACCAAGAACGCACCAAAAAACTACATGTTCCCCAGAAGCGAGTGCATGCTTAAATACACAAAGACAAAGGCGGGCGTGGAATTTTCAGGAGAAACCGTTGAAGCGGCACCCACAGTGCTTTTTGGTGTCAAGCCGTGCGATGCAAGAAGCTTCTGGCTTCTGGACTTTCTCTTTGACCAGGAAAAGTATAAGGACCCATATTATATAGAAAAGAGGAACAACACAACGGTCGTTGCAATCGCATGTTCAAAGGTCCCATATACAAGTTGTTTCTGCACATCAGTCGGCGGCAGTCCCACATCCACCGAAGGTGTAGACGTAATGGTAACCGATCTCGGCGATAACTGCCTTGTCGAATTCCTCACAGAAAAGGGCGGAAAACTTGCCGGATATTTCAGCGGAAAAAAGGCGGACAAAAAGGCTGATAAAAAGAAGGAAGAAATTGCAGCAGCCGCTGCTGAACAGGTCAAATCAAAGATTCCTGCCAAAGATATCAAAGCATGGCTGGATGCTAATTTCGAGCATGATTTCTGGAATACGCTTCATCAGAAGTGTCTGGCTTGCGGCACATGCACCTACCTTTGTCCGACATGCCACTGCTTCGACATACAGGACGAAACAAAAGGCGCGGACGGTAAAAGGCTCAGGAACTGGGATTCCTGCATGTTCTGGCTGTTTACAAAAGAAACATCTGGACATAATCCGAGGCCTTCGCAGAAAGAGCGCTGGCGCCAGAGGGTGATGCACAAATTCCGCTATTATGTTGACAACTTCGATGCGATTGCGTGCGTCGGCTGCGGCAGATGCGTAATGTTCTGCCCTGTCAATATGGATATCCGCAAGATCGTCGAAGACATTTCAAAACAGAGTCAGGGGTGAGCAATGAATAATCCTTATGTTCCCTACCCGGTGAGGGTTGATAAGATAATTACCGAAGTCGATACGAAAGACATCAAATCTTTCAGGTTTGTATTTGTCAATCCCGAAGACGAGCAGAAATTTGCATATATCCCGGGCCAGTTCGGCGAACTTTCAATTTACGGCAAGGGCGAATCCCCGATAGGCATTGCAAGTTCGCCGACACAGAAGGGCTATGTCGAATTCACGGTGCAGAGGGCCGGCGTCGTCACATCAGCCCTGCATGAAATGGAAGAAGGCGCTCTCATGGGGATCAGGGGACCGCTGGGCAATTCATGGCCGCTTGAATTCCTCAAAGGTAAAAACATCGTCGTTGTCGGCGGCGGGTTCGCGTTCACCACGCTGCGCTCCCTTATAATCTACATGCTTGACGAGAAGAACCGCAAGGACTTCGGCAATATCACCTGTATCTACGGGGCGAGGACGCCAGGCCTTCTGCTTTATAAAGACGAACTTGAAGCCTGGGGAAAAAGGGCTGATATAAACCTTCATGTTACGGTCGACAAGGCGGACTCCAGCTGGAAGGGCAGAGAGGGTTTTGTGCCAACAGTCTGTAAAGACGTGGCTCCAAGCAACGAGAATGCAGTTGCCGTAATTTGCGGACCTCCTATCATGATAAGGTTCACGCTGCCTGTTTTCTTTGATCTTAACTTCTCTAAGGAAAACATCCTAACTTCTCTTGAAATGAGGATGAAGTGCGGAATAGGCAAATGCGGCCGCTGCAACGTCGGAAGCAAATATGTCTGCAAGGATGGGCCAGTGTTTTCTCTTGCAGAGCTCGATAACCTTACAAAAGAGTACTAGATTAGGGTCCTTATTGATGAAAAGCGGCAGGATCTGCCGCTTTTTCTGTTTCATACATTCTTAATTCATTTCATGTTTATCAAAGTCTCCTATTCCATTGACACAAAACATTGTTCAAACTAATTCATGTTTAATGAAAATTAGAAAACGATCAAGATGACAAAGAAACGGATATGGACACTTACTATATTAACGGAAAATTCATAGATGATGACAAGGCCTGTATCTCTGCAAAAGATATCATCGTGCTGAGGGGATTCGGTGTTTTTGATTTTCTTGTCACCTATAACAAGAGGCCGTTTTATCTTGATGAGCATGTCGAAAGGCTTATGAATTCAGCCGGATATATCGGCCTGGAGCTCAAACATACCAAAGCGCAAATTTGTGAAATCGTCGAAAAAACCATTAAAAAAAATCCGCATCACAAAGAGTCTAATGTCCGAATCGTATACACCGGAGGGATAAGCTCAGATGGAGTAACGCCTGAAGGTAATGGAATATTGATGGTTATGGTGACCCCCAAAAGTATACCCCCTGATCTATGGTACGCAAACGGCGTAAAAATAATAACAGTTGAATCGGAAAGGTTTATGCCCGGGGCCAAGAGCACGAATTACATCTCTGCCATATTAGCACAGCGGCAAGCAAAAAAAGCGGGTGCTGTCGAAGCTATATATGTTGACAGGAACAGCAGGATACTGGAAGGCACGACATCAAACATTTATTTTTTCAAGGAGGGGAAGCTTATCACTCCGGGGCGGGACATCCTGCCGGGAATCACGAGAAGCGTTATTCTGAAGCTTGCCCGAAAACATTACGAGGTGGAAACAAGAGACGTCCGCAAGTTGGAACTCAACACAGCTGAAGAGGCCTTTATATCCTCTTCAAACAGGGAAATCGTACCTGTCGTAAAACTGAACGATATGCAGATAGGAAACGGGCTTGTAGGCGATAACACAAAAATAATCATGCGTCTCTTCCGTGAATATACAGTTGCCTATGGTGAGGGTAAGGTATAAAAATGTTTGACATGGACACAGCCGTCAATAGTCACTGAAATTAGTGCCGGGAAATTATGCCTGATAAATTCAAATGGGGAATTCTGGGTTGCGCCAATATAAGCAGGACAATAATCGACGCCATGAAGCTCACAAAAAACGGCGTCGTTCATGCCATTGCAAGCCGCGATATCAGAAAGGCCCGGGAATGGCAGCGTTTGTATGGAATAGAAAAGGCCTGCGGATCATATATCGAGCTTCTTAAGATGGGCGGGATCGACGCCCTCTATATACCTCTTCCCAACAGCATGCATACCGAGTGGTGTCTGAAAGCGATCGAGACGCGCATTCCAGTCTTATGTGAAAAGCCTTTCGCCCTTAACGCCGAACAGGCCCTTATAGTTGCCGAGTCATCTTCCAAAACCGGAATACCTGTGGCGGAGGCATTCATGTACAGGTTCCACCCGCTTTATGACAAAGTGCTTGAAACCATTTCCAGGGGGAAGATCGGAAAACTCTCAACCATCTTCAGCCGCTTTACATTCATGCTTGACGATCCCGAATCCACTTGCGCAAAACCCGAGCTTGGTGGAGGGGCCTTGATGGACGTCGGCTGCTACTGTGTCAACCTTTCTCGTCTCATCACAGGAAAAGAACCCATCAAGACAGTATCATACTCGGTAGGTGATAAGGTCGATGAAACAATGACCGGCATGATGGAATTTCCGGACGGCATACTCGCCCATTTTGAGACCGGCATAGCCAGCTTTGAGCGGCATTATGCCGAGATTGCAGGAACCGATGGGGCAATAATCATTGAAAGCCCGTGGTTCCCCGGTGAAAGAGAGGCTAGCTTCATTCTCCGCACAAGCAGCGGTGATGAGATCATTACAACCCCGGGTGCAAACTGCTACACGCTCGAACTTGAAGATTTCATGGATGCCGTCATCAATAACAGGCCTCC
>CAYNVT010000094.1:10620-16703 GCA_964400685.1 uncultured Bacteriovoracaceae bacterium
ATAGAGGCCCTATACAGGGCATCATAACTTCAAAGTTATCACGCCCTGTATCTTTTAAACGCCTTTTCCATCGCCTTTATGAGCGGCAGCTTTTTGCCTGAAAGAAACCTGACCATGGCGCCGCCTGCTGTGCAGACATAGCTTATATTCTTTATATCAATCAGCTTCTCTGCAGCAGCAACCGTATCCCCGCCGCCGATGACAGAATAACCTTTTGAATCGGCAATCGCCTTTAGAATCATCTTCGTGCCATTTTCAAAGAGCGGATTTTCATAAGCGCCTGCCGGGCCGTTCGTAAAGAGCGTACTGGCTGCCTCAATTATATGTGAATAGTTTGAGATGGTTTTTTCCCCAATATCCATAAACATTTCGGCCACAGGCAGATCTTTTATGTCAATCTCCTTTCTCAGCCCATTACTCTCAAATGCCAGATCAACCGGCATTTCTATTCTGCCGGGATAATCCCTCAGATATTCTTTCGCAGGTTCGATAAACTCCAGCAGGCCTCTGTCTTTTAGAAATTTTTCCTTTTTCTCTCCAATGGACTTTCCGCAAGCCATCAAAAATATCTCGCCCGTTATCCCGCATGTGAGAATTGTGTCCGCCGTTCCGTTTGCAAGCACCTGCTTCATCATGCCGAATGCATCCGATATCTTTGCGCCGCCAAGAATGAAGACCGAGGGTTTCACAGGCGATTTCATGACTTTGGTCAGCGCTTCGACTTCCCTGAAGAGGAGATCGCCCGCAGCGGAGGGTTTGATTTCCTGAAAAGCGGTCATCGAAGGTGCGTTCCTGTGCGCGGCTGAAAACGCATCGTTTATATAAATATCGACAAGCGGAGCAAGGCTTCTTACAAGGAATGTATCAAGCATTTCGGAAGGCTCGAGTTTGACGGCATTTTCAAAGGTGGATATCTCTTCGCTCAGATACCTCAAATTCCCAAGCAGAGCCAATTCACCCCGCTTCAGCCTTTTAACAAGATATTGAGCAGCCGGACCGCAGACATCGTCGATATATTTAACCTCCATGCCGAGCAGTTCACTTAAAATCGCGGCATGCTCGCTCATCGGTATCAGATTCTGATAGTCAAGCGTGTCGCCCTGATGGGCAATAATTGCAATCTTCGCCTTGTTCTCAATGAGGAACCTGAGCGTCTGAAGACTTTCTTTAAGCCTGTTCCGGTTCGTGATTTTTTTTGTCACAGGATCAATTGGCGAATTTATATCAAGCCTTAAAAGTACGGTTTTCCCTTTTACATCCATATCCCGCATTGAAGTAATTTTAAGTTCAGACATGTTATTCACCTCTTAAAAAGATTCTGTTCAAAAAGATTATCCAAAATCCCCCTGTCGCCTTTGGCGTCTTCCCCCTTTACGAAAGGGGGAAAGTTTCAGAATCGTTTTAAAATTCGCAGTTCAATTGATACGTGTGATAATAA
Source organism: uncultured Bacteriovoracaceae bacterium (assembly GCA_964400685.1). GTDB lineage: Bacteria > Desulfobacterota > Desulfomonilia > UBA1062 > UBA1062 > DATCTV01. The sequence goes on from CAYNVT010000094.1 coordinate 12,059, forward strand.
TCTCCGATTTATATTCAAGATGATGTCTAGGAGGCAAGGAGGAAGCGACGCAGACATACTCTCCTGCGTATGTTGAGGAGCATTCCAACGCAGCCGACAACGACAGCACGTGAATAGAAATCGGAGTATGCGAAGTTATCACGCCCTGTAACCCCGTATCCTCACTTCCAGCTCGGCAGCCCCAGATACTTGTTCGTCATCCCGACCGCCTCCAGCCTTTCCTTCTGCATGCCGAGTGCGGCCCTGACTGCATCAATCGTCTCGGGTATCGTAACTGATTCTTGCGGGATATGTATGCCGAACATTACGTCATCGCCTGACATTACCACGGTATCTTTCCAGACGCATATCTCATACAGGTCACCCCGCGGTCTTCCCAGATCGCGCGCATACCGGAAGATTGAAGCATTTCCCAGGAAGCCTTCCGAAAGGCTCACCACCCTTATCCTGTCATGTTCGCTGAAGGCCTTTATAACGCCGCCTACATCGAGCTTCTTCTTGGGCGTTGCAACGACCGTAATAAAATGGCCGTGGGTCACCGGTGTATGTACGAGTATGCCGGTTGCATTTATATGCGGCATTATGGTCATCAGATCGACCGCCTGGTGGCTGGGGGCTTTGTCGACCTGCAGGGCGTTCGTCAGTCCCCTGTGATAGTCACCGGGGTCGGCCACCCTCCTGACTATTGTTATCGCGACCTTTTCTATCCCCCATATACGGTCAAGGCAGTCAACCGCCCTTATCAGGCCCGTCGTGTTACAGGAAGTGAGCTTCAGGTAATTCTGATCGAGTCCCTTTTCGTAATTAGCGTATCCGTGGAAGAATACATCCGCCACCTCGTCCTTTTCGCCGCCCTGGAAAACGGCCTTTACATTGTGCTTTTTATAAAGCTCCTTGTTCTTTGCGCCAATTCCACCCGGAGCCGCATCGAGCATTATGTCGACCTTGTCAAGAAGGTCTTCCATGAGACCTTCGCATGGGATGCCATTCGACTTGAAGAGGTCATATGCATCCTTATTTACCGCATAGAGTTTGTATGGCATACCCCTTTCCTTAAGCGCCATTACCGACAGGCTTATCGCCGCATCCACTACGCCAGCAAGCTCCATGTCCTTTTGAAGTGCCACCCCATCGGCCAGCCTCTGGCCTATAACACCGTATCCTGCAACTCCTACTTTAACCATATATACCTCCTGTAATAATCAGTTATCAGTGGTGAGTGGGGAGTGGTGAGAAAAAGCCAAAATCGATCACCAGTCCCGATGCACCTTTTCTTTACATTTTAACCGGCAGGCCTGTCTCGACAGACTTCTTTGCGGCCTTTGCTATCTCGACAGATTTGAGCCCGTCAGTCATATCCGTTGGCGTTTCCTTGTTATTGATAATGGCATCGACAAATTCCCTTATTTCATCAACATAAGATTGAGTGTACCTGTCCATAAAGAAATTGAGAGGTTTTTCAGCGATGATCCCCCGGCTGTTACTCAGAACTGCGGTCGACGGGGTGTCGTTTGCTATCTCCACCTTGCCTTTCGAGCCGAAGACTTCGACCCTCTGGTCATAGCCATAGGTGGCCTTCCTGCAATTGTTTATCGTTGCGATGACGCCGTTTTCAAAGCTAAGAATTATTACCGCACTGTCAATATCTCCCGCTTCACCTATTTCAGGATTAACGAATACCGCGCCTTTCGCATAAACCTCTTTGACTTCCGAACCTGCAAGGAACCGTGCCATATCGAAATCATGTATCGTCATGTCCATGAACATCCCGCCGGAAACCTTGACATAACTGATGGGCGGCGCATCCGGATCGCGTGAAGTTATGTTTATGAAATAAGTATTTCCCACCTCGCCTTCATCTATCAACTGCCTGACCTTCCTGAAATTATGGTCAAACCTCCGGTTGAATCCTATCTGGAATCTTACACCGTTATCTTCGACCGCTTTCTTCGCTTCCAGAATCCTTCCGATATCGTGGTCAACCGGCTTCTCGCAGAATATATGCTTCTTAGCTCTGGCTGCCTCGATAATGTATTTCACATGAGTATCCGTAGAAGAACATATGAGGACGGCCTTAACCTCAGGGTCGTCGAAAATCCTGCTGACATCCGTTGTAAAAGTTACATGACCCAGTCTGTCCACCCATTCCCTTGAACCATCGAACACGTCGGCTACATATCTGACCTTCACATCAGGAATGAAATTGAGGATGCTCTGCGTGTGGACTTTTCCTATTCTTCCTGCACCGATTATCCCGACAGCAATCTTGCTCATCCCTTATCTCCCTTCAGATGTTATTTCATATCCCGGCATTAGCTTTAATGAATTTTCTGGCCTTTAAAGCGTATTCAAAAGGGTTTGCCTTTGCAGGGTCCTGTTCGGCCTCTACGACAAACCATCCTTTGTATTCATTTTTCTCAATTATCTTAAAGACCGGCTCGAAATCAATCATGCCGTCGCCGGGCACGGTAAAGACCCCTTCCCTCACTGCATTGAGAAAGCTCATCTTCTCCGGCTTCACACGAGCAAGTATGGGTTTCCTTATATCTTTCAAATGAACGTGTATCGTCCTTGAAATATACTTCTCCAGCAGCTTTACATGATCTATTCCGGCAAAAACTGCATGACCCGTATCATAGAGCAGCCAGACGTTTTTCGTCCTTGCCATCAGCTCGTCTATTTCATCCATGTCCTGAATGCCTGTACCCATGTGATGGTGATAGGAGAGCATCATGCCCTTTTCCTTTGCCAGAACGGCCAGCCTCTCAAGCCCCACCGTCACCTGCGCCCACTCTCTGTCGGTGTATACAGGCTTGCTCCCGAGTATGGGGATGTCCAGCCTGCCCTGTATGCTGTTACCCTGCTCGGAAGCACCTATTACCCTGGCACCAAGGGCATTCAGAAAATCCCTGTGTTTTATGAAGGCATTTATTGTTTCCTCCTCTGGCCGGGATGTGAAGTATGTGCTGAACCATGCATTGCAGACCTGAAGTCCCCGCGGGTCCAGATATTTTTTAAGTACTACCGCGTCTTTAGGATATTTATTACCGACCTCGGTTCCTGCGAATCCTGCCAAAGCCATCTCGGAGATGCACTGCTCGAATGTGTTTTCCGCGCCCAGGTCCGGCATGTCATCGTTTGTCCATGCAATTGGCGCAATGCCAAGTTTAACTTTTCTTTTGCTTATCACTTCATCCCTCCTTGATAATGCGGCATATCATGTCTCCAACTTCCGAAGTCTTTGCACTTCCTCCCATATCCGCTGTCAGACTCTCTTTGTTCTTTATGAGTTTTCTTATCGCATCGAGCACGCATCCGGCGGCCTTGTGCTCGCCGAGATGCTCCAGCATGAGTTCGATGGTCCATACCATGGCTATGGGATTGGCAAGCCCTTTGCCCGCAATGTCCGGCGCCGAGCCGTGGACTGGTTCGAACATCGAAGGATATTCGCCTTCAGGGTTTATGTTGGCTCCCGCAGCGAATCCCAGACCTCCCTGAAGAGCTGCCCCAAGGTCGGTCAGTATATCTCCGAAAAGGTTCGAGGCAACAACCACGTCGAACATTTCCGGCTTCTGGACCATGAACATGGCGGCCGCATCCACGTGAAATGAATTCGTCCTGATCTTCGGATAGTCTTTCGCCACATCGGCAAATACCCTGTCCCAGAATACCATGCTGTAGTTGAGCGCGTTCGATTTTGTGATACTTGTAAGTTTACCCTGCTTCTTTCTCTTTTTGGCAACTTCGAATGCGTAGCGCATTACTTTTTCGGTGTTTCTTCTCGTGAAGACGCCCGTCTGCAAGGCCATCTCATCGTCTTTGCCCTGATTGAGGATGGCTCCGGCTCCGGAATACTCCCCTTCCCTGTTTTCCCTTATGAATACCATGTCGATATCCTCAGGTGACTTGTTCTTTATGGGGCAGAACCCTGCGTCGAGAAGTTTCACGGGTCTATAGTTTATGTACTGGTTGAACCCCTGCCTTATTTTCAGGAGCAGGTCCCTCAGCGAAACATGGTCTGGAACTCCCGGAAAACCAACTGCACCCAACAGGATTGCATCGAATTCTCTGAGCTTCTCGAGCCCGTCATCATCCATCATACGGCCATGTTTGAGATAGTACTCGCAGCCCCATTCAAAGTTCCTGGTTTCAAATTTCAGGCCGAAACGTTTTTCAATGGCATTCAGGACTTTAAGGCCTTCATCCATCACCTCAATTCCGATTCCGTCTCCGGGTATTGTCGCGATAAGATATTTCTTCATAATTCACCTCAATCAAAATAAGTGATCAATCCTGTATAAAATCTATAATATGATTTTTATATCTTTTTAAAATAAATTAACGCGTTCATTGATATCTGAATTGCTGGAATATGGTATTCCCGTATTTCTCTGATGCCCTGTCTTCTGTCTCCTGTCTCCAACCTTAATATTTTCTTATCCTTCTGCGGGTTTCCTTCAGACCCCTTCCCTTATCAACTATCTCCTTCTTCCTGGCAGTCTGAGCAAGACCGACATTCCACCAGTTTTCATAGCCTTTCGTCATGGTCTTGGGCATTACTTTAATGTCTATAAGAGTCGATACCTTTGACTTTTTTGCCGCCCTCAATGCCTTGGCAAGGTCATCTTCATTCAGGGCCTTAAAC
>CAYNVT010000095.1:0-16582 GCA_964400685.1 uncultured Bacteriovoracaceae bacterium
TAAAGGATTATGCCTGCTTGTCCTTCCCCTATCGCACTTCTACCCTCGCGTGTCCGGCTACTATTACAATATCTTCCGGAATGTGCCGCTCGCCCTGGCCGAATCCATTGATACCCTTGCCAGGAACATGGCGGAGGTAAGACCGACATATTTCTGCGCTGTGCCCAGAATATTCGAGAAGATGCATGCCAGGATCGTCGGGACGGCCTCGAACGGACCATTAATTAAACGCCTTATCTTTAATCTGGCGATCATGACGGGCCGGAACAGGAGCAAGCGTCTCAATGCGCACAAGCCTCTTCCCTTATGGCTTAACCTTGCGTGGAAGGCCGTGGACTCCCTCGTCTTCGGAAAAATCCGCAACGGCCTGGGTGGCCGTCTAGAGTTTGCAGTCTCTGCCGGTGCGCCGTTATCAGCCGAGATGGGAGAGTTCGTGCACAGTATCGGAATTCAGGTAATAGAGTTCTACGGTCTTAGCGAGACAATCGGCGGCACGATGACCACCTTTGAAGAATGCCGTTACGGGACGGTGGGCAAGGCCATGCCCGGATTCGAAGTGGAGCTTGCGCCCGACGGAGAGATTCTTATCCGGGGAAACAACTTCCTGGGCTACCACAACAAGCCTGACCTGACAGAGAATTCCATGCGGGACGGGTGGTTCCTCACCGGAGATGTCGGCAAATGGGACGAAGACGGGTTCCTTGTAATCACGGACCGTAAAAAAGATCTTATTATTACATCCGGAGGCAAGAACATCTCGCCGCAGAACATCGAAAACAGCTTGAAGATGTCTCCCTTTATCGAGCAGGCTGCTGTCATCGGCGACAACCGCAACTATCTGACCGCACTCATTGTACCGGCGTTTTCTGAACTTAAAAAATGGGCGGCCGGGCATGGGATTGAGACTGATTCGATGAGGAATCTCCTGGCCAAGCCCGAAGTAATGGATCTCTTCGAGGATGAGGTCAGAAAGAGCACGGAACACCTGGGCAGGGTCGAAAAGATCAAGAAGTTCAAGCTCCTCGATAAAGAATGGTCCCAGGAGACGGATGAACTGACTCCCACGCTAAAACTCAAGCGCAACGTCATCAATAAGAGATATGAGAAAGAGATAGAAAACATGTATTCGGACTGACGGATTGATAACATCGATCCTTTAAGGAACGGCCGGACATTTTTCAATCCCTGCCTGACAACGATCGATGTGAATTTCTGTAGAGGCTGTCGAAAAACTCTGAAGCGGTTTTGGTTTTTACCATGTTTGATCCCATGGAAAACCATATAAAAAAACACTCATAAGGCATCATTATATTATGTTATATTAATAGGTTAAGTGATATAATGACATCATAAAACATCAAGGTTTCAAGCTCATCAAGTCAGTATAATTCTGGAGGTTTTTCAATGGGTAGATTCAAGAGATATGATTACAATCAGGGGATGTTCATCCCGGTTTTTCTGGAAGAGCAATTGATGCCCGGAACTCTTGAATATGCCATTCACAGTCTGGTCGAGAAACATATCAATATAAGCATTTTCGAAAACAAGTACAGCAATGACGGAACCGGCAGACTGGCCTATGACCCGAAAGTGCTTCTCAAGGTTGTTCTGCTGGGATATTCAAGAGGGCTTATCTCTTCAAGGAAGATCGAGCAGGCTTGCAAGGAGAACATAGTTTTCATGGCCATGTCCTGCGGGCAATATCCTGATCATTCCACTATAGCCGCTTTCGTGTCAGGCATGAAGGAAGAGATCATGCCATTGTTCAGGAATATCCTTTTGGTGTGTGAGGAGATGAATCTTCTTGGCGGGACATTCTTTGCTCTGGACGGATGCAAACTTCCCTCGAATGCATCCAAGGCATGGAGCGGTACAGTCGATGACCTGAAGAACAAAAAGGATAAACTCGAAGAGAAGGTCAGGCAGATGATCAGGGAGCAGGAGGATGAAGACCGGAAAGGCGAATCAAGCGATAATCGGGACAAGCAGATCGACAAGCTTAACAGGCAGGCTGAAAGGATAGGAAAATGGCTGAGTGAGAATGAACCGAAGGCGGGAGCAAAAAGAGAGCTTAAAAGCAATGTGACTGACAACGAATCGGCCAAGATGTTGACGTCTCACGGAGCAGTCCAGGGATACAACTCTCAGGTCATGGTTGATGCGAAGAATCAGGTCATTGTTCATGCCCAGGTATTCGGCAATGGTCAGGATCACGGTCATGTTCCTCCCATGATAGACGGGGCCAGGATCACTATGGAACAGTTAGGTCATTCTTTTGAGGGAACAACCCTTACCGCAGACTGCAACTATCACAGCAATGTTAATATTCAGAAATGCGAAGACGAAAAGATAGACGCCTATATTCCGGACAGATGGTTCAGGGTAAGGGACCCGAGGTTTTCCGGCAGGGAAAGACACGGACAGAAGGCGCGAAAATGCTTTGCACTGGAAGATTATCGTTATGACGAAGACAAAGATCATTATATCTGTCCTAACGGCAAGGTTCTTAACCTGATTGTAAAACGCCATGTCTCAAACAACACGGCATATCGAATGTATCGGGCGAAGGATTGCACAGGATGTCCTGTAAAAGCAAAGTGCATTTACAGAAACGGGTGTGGACCGAAGACATTGATGGTTCCTCTTGGCGCTGACGGGATAAATCTCTCAAAGATGATGGTGGAGAAGATCGAGAGTGAGCAGGGACGCAAGATTTATCCCCAGAGGATCGCCATTGTAGAACCGGTATTCGCAAATATCCGTACAAATAAAGGTCTGGACCGGTTCACTCTAAGGGGTAAGATAAAGGTCAATATCCAATGGCTTCTCTACTGTATGGTTCACAATATGGAAAAGATCGCTAATTACGGCTTTGCATATTGTTAAATGAGGAAATATCGACGAAAATATCAATGATTCAGGTCCCTCGCGGGGTTGAAAAATACTCGGCCTAAAGAATTCCTATCAAATTCATCCCGGTTCTAACAATCTTAGAAAATAAAACCCGACAATGTCCCATCCAAAGAAAAAATTACTCTAAAAATCGAGTTTTTCGACAGCTTCGTAAGGTTTCGTTTGCGGTGGCATCGCTTTAATTACAGCAGGTTGTCTTTAATGCCTTGTATATTCCCAATTGGAGAGAATATCGCGGGCCTCTTTTGAAGTCTCGGAAGTGAGCAGTTTTTCTATCAGCTGTTTGTCCATGAAGATCCTGCTGATGAGCCCCAGCAGGCGGACCTGCATTTCAGGATGTTCAAGCGGCGAAAGCAGAAGGAACACGCTCTGAACCGGCCTGTCGGTGTCGGCCCCTGACACGCCGCCTTTAGTGAGTCCAAGAACTACGACACTTTTTTTGAGTCTTTCTGATGCTATGCTCATCATCAACGATAAGCATGTTTAGAAGGGTTTTCTGCATGCCTTTAATGCTTATTCCTTTTCCGGACCGTGTTCAAGAATATTGCGGTCTGCAACGGTTCGCTCTGATCAACCAGATCAGAACCTTGTTCCCCTTTCTCACTCAAACCTGAAATACTCTTTCGCATTGTTGTAGCAGATGTCCTTTATGATACTACCCGCCAGCTCCATGTCCGACGGGATAAGGCCTCTGGCCATATCATTTCCCATGAGGTTGCACAGGATACGGCGGAAATATTCATGCCTCGGGAATGAAAGGAGGCTTCGCGAATCAGTGGTCATGCCTATAAAGGTGGACAGCAGCCCCATGAGTGAAAGCGCGTTCATCTGCTCTTCCATACCGTTTTTCTGGTCGAGAAACCACCAGGCGCTGCCGAGCTGGAGCTTGCCCCTTGCCGGCCCTTCCTGGAAGCAGCCTATGATGGTCGCGGCTACGGCGTTGTCCGCCGGGTTTATCGGGTAAAGAACGGTTCTGGCGAGGCCATCTTCGGAATCGAGCCTGTCAAGCAATGCGGCAAGGTTCTCCGCATGCGGAAAATCGCCCATGCCGTCATAGCCGGTATCCGGCCCTAGTCTTCCATACATGCGGGAGTTCAGGTTTCTGAGCACCCCGAAATGAAACTGCTGCACCCAGACCCTTTCGTGGTTCATCAGGCTCAGGCGGTAAAGCATATAGCCTTTGAATTTCATGACTTCTTCCGGGCTCATCAGCATGCCGCTTCTGACATCGTCGAATATCCGGGCTATCTCACTTTCATGTATACGTGACGGGTAAAATGTCTCTACCCCGTGGTCGGCAAGCCTGCAACCCTGTTCATGGAAAAAGGCATGCCTTTTATCTATCGCATCGATGAAATCGCTGAAGTCGGAAATGCTCATATCTGAAGATGCTTCCAGCTTCTCAACCCAGGCGTTGAAGGCATCTGCGTCCTCGATCTTCATGGCCCTGTCCGGCCGCCATGCAGGATAGAGCGCAGGCGTTGAGCTTTTCTTTTTATATGCAATATGGTGCTCGAGCGAATCAACCGGGTCATCCGTCGTGCAGAGCGATTCCACCTTCATGCGTTTGAGGAGGCTGACTGTGCTGAATTCCGGGGTCTTGAGCAATTTGTTGCATCTGCTGTAAATCGATTCGGCTGTATCGGGATTAAGGTTGTCATATATGCCGAAATAACGGGCAAGCTCAAGGTGTGTCCAGTGGTAGAGGGGATTTCTCAGGCAGTATGGCACGGCCCCGGCCCAAGCGGCAAATTTATCCCGGTCAGGGGCATCGCCTGTAATAAAGCGCTCTTCAACGCCCAGGGTGCGCATAGCCCGCCACTTGTAATGATCGCCTCCGAGCCAGACTCTGGTTATATTTTCAAACATGGTATCACCGGCTATATCGCAGGGCGGCAGATGATTGTGGAAATCTATTATAGGCATGTCTTCGGCATAGTCATGATAAAGTACCGCCGCCTCTTTCGTCTCAAGCAGGAAATCCTCATGTATGAATTTTTTCATGGCGATATCCTTCTTTTCTTTAGATAAAGCATGCCTTATCCAGCGTCTGTTCCCAAGAGAGGGATGTTTTAACCAGTTCGGGATAAAATTTCCGGCACTCTGCAATTGCAGACAGCGCACCAGGAAGTATGTGCGTGTTGGTATAGTGTGAGAAGAAAAACTCCCTGTCGTTCAATATTGTTTGCGCCCTTTGGAGATAGCGCATGCAGGCGGACTTCACGTCTCCCGCACGGTAATCGCCCGCGTTCCTGCTCGAGCGGAGAATCGAATAGACTCCGTCCAGGTCTATGCAGTAGGTAACATCCTTATCCCACAGGCCGTTTTCATGCTGAAGCCCTAGCGTCTTATCGACTATCTTTTCCGGATAAGGCCATTTCCTGTTCATGTATTCATAGACATAATACATGTGGAAAGCACCGCCCATTTCGTGCTTGGAGACCTGCTTTATCAGACCCAGCCTGTGGCCGATCCCCCTTGACCAGTAGCCTGTTGCCGGATTCGCTTCTTTATCGAGCCATGCGAAATACCAGTTGAAGAACTCATCGGTCCCGGTGTCCAGCATGGCCATGATGGCCGGTATCCCAGAAACGATATGCGAGGCCGGCCAGCTTAATGACCAGGGGATCTTGTTTATCCAGCGCTGCCTCTCCTCTTCTGATGAAAGGAGACGGTCCTGCCAGTTAAAGTTACATGCGGGCTTCCTATCGATCAGGTGAAGACCGGCAACGGCGTAGGCGGTAGTGTGCTCCCTGAAATGGGTGAGCGTATACGTCTTTTTATACCAGCCGGTGTCCTTCTGCTGGAATGTATTTATATAAGCGGCCCAATCGTCCTTTTCCTTTTCCGTAAGGCTAAGCCTGTTCATTATGGCCCGGCAGAAGATGACATCGAGCGTCCCGTACGAGCAGGGTTTGCCGTTCCTTACATAGCTGAATTCCCCGGTTCCTCGGCCAATCCTGAACATGGATTCCCATTCGGGATAGATCTCTTCTTCAAACCGAGTGAAGTCAAACACCCTCATTATAGAGCCTCTTGAGCATATGATAGGACTTCTTCGGCACGCGGTCTTTCGAGACCACGCCCTTTGAATTATAATACGGCACGGGATTGCTCGGAAACTCCGGGCAGAAGAAGTCTGCGAAGACCCAGGGCGAGATGCCTGCGACGAACCCTGTTTTAATCGCATAAGTTGCATAATGCTCGAGCAGCCTCTCCTGATAGTCTTCTGAATAGGTCTTTCCGGACGGCACCCTTTCGGCAATCCAAAAGCCATCGCTGTCACTGCGGCCCGGCGCCGCCTCTGCCCCGCATTCCGAAATGATTACGGGCTTACCGGGAAAGCGCCTGTGCAACTTTTCTATCTTATGCGGTGCATCCTCCATTTTCCCGAAGTACCAGCCGGAATAGATATTGATTGAAATAATGTCCATAAACCTGCCGGTTTCTCTTCTGTCGTCAAAGACCGGCATGCCATAAGTGAATTCCGCCATGGTGACAAGCCGCGTGGGATCGAGAGCCCTGGCCGTATCAGCCAGCCAGCCGTGAACGTCCGCTGATGCCTTATCGAGCGTATAGGTCTCGTTCGCCACACCCCACATGATGATCGCAGGGTTGAGACGGTCGCGCTCGATCATCTCGGCAAGCTGGCGCTGGGCGTTCAGCAAAAGATCCTTGTTCAGAAGCTGTCTGTTGCCTAATGTCCGCCAGGGAAAAGCGGATATCGGCCTCTTTTCCCCGTGCCATGCAGTGAAGCCCGTGCCAGCCTGATAAAGGGGTATCTCTTCGGCCAGCATCAGCCCCATGTCTCGGGCCTTCGCAAGTTCAGCCCTGTGATGAGGGTAATGTGCCAGCCTCACATAATTTGCTCCCATGTCTTTTATCAGGTTGAGGTCGCCACCGATAAGCTCCTGCGTCTGGCTTGCGCCAAGCTTAGGGTGGTCTTCATGCTTGCTTATGCCCTTTAAGAATATCTTCTCCCCGTTGAGCAGTATCTCCTCTCCCCTGATCTCTATCGTCCTCAAACCTGCCTTGAACGATACCCTGTCCTTTCCGTATGTGAGAGAAACGTCATAAAGCTCAGGCGAAACCGGGGAATACAATCTGGGGTTATCGATTTCGATCTCGAACGAATACTTGATAATACCGCCATCAAAGGCTTCGTACGAAGCTGCAGCCTTGATTTTAGCACCCCCTGACACGGTACAGTAAAGGCCTTTTTCCCTTGCTGCTTTCTTTTTTTCCTTTTTCTTTCTTACAACAAGAGCGTTCATCTTAAGCAGGGCCCGGCCCTGATCGAGGCGGCATGAGTAGTCCGCCTTGAAGATATAATCCTTCGGAAGCCTCTCGATGTGCACATCCCTGTACACGCCTGCATATGGATGCCAGCCGGGCATATGGGGTTCCAGCAGTTTCGGCGGCAGAGATGTTCCGGTAAGTTTGTTGTCGGCCCTTATGATCAATATATTTTGAGTGCCTGGTCTGATTGCGTCAGACACATCGGCATACTGAGGGGTCCATCCGCCTTCATGTTCTGAAATCAGTTCACCGTTAAGCCAGACCCTGCTCCTTATCAGCACGCCTTCAAGGCAGAGCCTCAGCCAGTGGTCTTCACCGCATTTGAGCTCGGGAACAAACTTGAGAAGGAACCACGCAGGACCCTGATAGTTCGGATCTTCGCTGAGTGCGGCATTGAATGTCGAGGGGATATCTATTGGTTTCCATCCCTTTCCTGCTTTTTTAAGCTTTTTCCAATGGAGGCTCTCGCCTTCATCATCCGGGTCGAGCCGCATGTGCCAGGACCCGTTCAGCATCTGCACAGGCCTGTTTGAGGCGTCGAAGTCTGAAGGAAAGGGTATGCCGTTTCTGATAAGAAATGGGACGTCCCCGCAGGAATCGATCTTCCATCCCTCACCCTGGGCACCTGTGCCTGACGGGAAGGCCTTAGTATCAAATCTCGGAAAGACCCTGAAAAGAAAATAAAACCCTCCGGCCAGCCCTGCCGCAATCAGTCCGGCAATAAATAAAAGCAGCCGCTTCATGCGTTTGACACCTTCAGGCTAAAGCAGTTTGGCCTTCAGCCACTGGGCCTCGGCATCCATCTCCGGCCCGGTTTCGCCCGCACGCTTTTTATCGAGATAGGCGCGTAGCCTTGCATGAGCCTCTCTTGTCACCGGATACATGATGCAGATAAGAAGCGCTATGCAGGCAAGCGCTATCGGAACGAGGCCGAAGAGGAGCCTGATTGTTGTAATGACAGTCACGGTCTGGGCCTGTTCAATAAGTTTCGTCTGACCGTTAACAAGGGTTTGTATGGGTTTAACATAACCTGAAAGACCTATGCACAAAGGAACAATCGACAATGCGACTCCAGAGCCGACCTTTCTAAGGAAAGAGAACAGACCGGAGAACACACCCTCTCTCCTCTGGCCGGATATCAGTTCGTCCACATCCGGTATGTCCGGGAATATGGCGAATACCATCACGTGTATGCCTGCGGTCGCTATACTGAACATTATACCGAATATAACGAGCATTGTAGTTGACGAACCCGGATGTATGGTGAATGTGTAAAGGAAGGAAAGTATCCACAAGCAGGCGGCGGCTATGAACGTCCCGCGCTTACCGATCTTGAGCGCAAGCATCTCGATAAGTGGGATGACGAACGGCATCAGGCCGAAGACTACTGCTGTCAGCAGTTCCATAAGACCCTTGTTCCTCATGTAATAGGTCATGAAATAGGCAAGAAGCACCATGATGATGTCGGTTGCAACAAATGCAGTCAGGTACATAAGTGCAACCAGCCTGAAAGGTTTGAGACTGAAAGGCGCCAGGAAGTTTGCTTTGACGAATTCACCGAATTTTATATGGGATATGTCCTTATGGAAATCTTCTCTTTCAAATGTCGTCTTTATCGTCATTATATATGGCAGGGCAAAGAACAGTGCGAATGCAAGAGACATAACCATATAGCCTATCCTGATGTCTCCGAACTGCTTGACAATGACCATGGGCAGAGTTGCGCAGACAATACTGGCCAGGCCGGAAAATACCATGCGGTAGGTGGCAAGTTTGGTGCGCTCGTCATAGTCCTCGGTCATCTCGCTGGCGAGTGCAGTGTATGGAACCCATACAAGGGAAAATGTCGTTGAATATATAAGGAAAGTGAACAGGTAATAGAAGAACTTGAGCGTTTCATTCTCGAACCTGACTGGGAACCACATGATGAAAAAAGATATAAGGATCATGAAAATACCGGCAAGGAAATAAGGCCTGCGTCTGCCCATGCGTGTGCGGGTGCGGTCGGATATGATGCCTATGAGGGGATCGGCTATTGCGCTCCATATCTTGTTCACGGGAAAGATTATTGCGATAAGATACGGGCTGATTCCTGCTACATCGGTGAGGAATATCATGTAGTACATGGTTACGACCGTTATCGATCCACCGCCGAATATGTCGCCCATGCCATAGCCTAGCTTGGTGCTGAGCTTCAGTTTACCGTCTGCATCTTTGTTTGCCATAAACTCTCCCCTCAACAGATTTTATTAATATTTTGACTAATGACATAATAAAGGAGACTGCGACAGAAAAAAAGAGGACAGTGAAGGCTTATCATGTAATCTGTCCCATACTCATTGACAAGTTCCGAATTCTGGTTTTCTGTTTACCTATGCATGCGCTTGCTTTATTTTTAGTGGGGCTCGGTCTTCTTTTCACCGGCATCAAGTACCTGACCAATGTCCTCAAGTATATCGGCAGTCAGACTTTCAGAAAGATGGCAACACAATTCATGTCCCCCGGGTGGAAGGCCATGCTATTTGGAGCCGGATCTGGGGCTTTTCTACAAAGCACTTCAGCGGCACTGGTCATACTGGCAAGCATTAACTGTACAGGTGGTATAACCGTACCCCAGGCAATGGCAATTCTTACCGGTTTCAGCGTCGGCAACTGCGTGCTTCCATTTCTTGTATCGATCAATATCAAACTTGCTTCATTCTTTGTTGTCGGGATTTCATCTATCGCCCTGTATTTTCTAAAGTCAGACCGTTTGCGCAGTGCCTGCACCCTGCTATTTGGACTCGGTCTGATCTTTTTCGGCATTGAAACAATGCTGGATGGAGTCGAACCGATCCGCAGTGAACCATGGTTTACCGCTATGATGACGGCAAGCAGATCATGGTCCCTCTTGACCATTCTCGTGGGTGCTGTGCTGGGATTTATTGTCCAGTCATCGAGCGCGGTTACTCTGGTCGCAATCGGTTTAACCAAAGGGCAGTTTCTGACTGGACCGCAGGCATTTTTAATCATGTATGGCGCCGCTATCGGTTCAACCACGTTCAAGGTGGTGCTGGGATCGGCTTTCAAGGGTTCAGGCCGTCAGCTTGTTCGATTTGTCAATATCTTCAATTACACAGGCGCAGGAATTTTTATCATACTTTATTATGTGGAAACATTGCTGCACGTGCCGCTTGTAATGGCGCTGCTTGACAGACTGACTCCCATACCGGAAAAACAGACCGCTATTGCATTCCTTCTTTTTAATCTTACTGCTGCTGTAATCGTATCCATATTTCATACCCCGCTGGCGGCCTGGCTTGCCCGCAGCCTGCCGCCGACAGAAGAAGAGAACCTCTCACGACCCAGGTATCTCTGGAATTTTGGACAGGAAGATCCGGACACAGCGCTTGATCTTATACGAAAGGAAGAGATCAGGGAGCTTGAACAGGTTGCCGGTTTCATTAAGACAGCGCGAGATTCGTATGCAGGGCTCGATCTTAAAGGACGGGAAGAATCTTTTAAAGCTCTCGCAAGAGAAATCTCCTCTGTCATAGCCTCGATTTCATCTCTACATATGGATAAGCAAACCGCGATCCGGTTCTCATATCGCCAGACATTCCAGACCCTCATAGTTCAGCTTGCCGACAGTATGGCTGATGCAGTCAGGTCTATCAATTCAGCCCGCAGCATTCCTGCGATGGAACCAACGGGAAACCTTTGTCTGGAGACTTTAGATTTTCTTACCGTGTATGCGCTGGATGCAATAGAGAGCGGAATTATCGAGACAAAGGAAGTCCAGACTTTTTACAGTGAAAAGGGCCCCCGGATGGCCGGGCTTCGGGCTGCATATCTTGAAGCGAATCAGCAGAGTTCTTCTGATGAGCGCTCATACCTGCTCAATCTGACGATCAGAGTCGAGAAAGTCATCTGGCTTTTGAACCGTCTTTTAAACCTTGAACTTGAAGAAACAGGTGGATGATGCATCCATACCTTTATCAAATTATCAGTTGATGCTTTCGTTTCCCGTAAAACTCCAATCTATTCCGGAGCCTTTGATTTCAAGCGAATCGAGCGTAGCCGTAATGCGTATCTCGGTAAAGCGGCCGTCATTTATTTCGAGATATTTTTCTGCAAAGGCCTTAACCTCTTGAGGCGCATCCTTCAGAGAATCGACGAACGCCTGAGGCGCCTCTATCGCACCAAGGAAAAGCCTCGGCTCATCGTCGATGCCTGCTTCGCGCTCGCTCAGCCTTATGGTCTCACGGTAATGCAGAGGGAAGCTGATCCGGTTGCCTCCGGAGAGTTTTATCTCAAGCGCAGCGGGAGGGTTGTAGCAGTTGAAGTCCGGGATGCCGGCCGTGAAGCCTTCGGCCTTCATTGAATAGGCGATATCAGCGCTTTGTCCGAGCGTCTCCGCCGAGCTGTCATAAGGCTTGTTTTCAAGGATATTGCCTGTAAGCTTAAGGCCTGTCTTTACGAATTTCCATGAAGAGCTTCCTGTGTCCCTTATGTCCTTTTCATAAAAACCTGTTTTGCCGCTTTCATCAGTGCCCTCAACGCGAAGCGTCCTGTTTATGCAGTTCTTGCCTATTTTTTGAATGCTGATCCTGTCCGTAATCGAGGCCCTGCCTGCTGTCATGATCTTAGGTTGTTTCAGCCAGTCCTCGGCCGGGAGCTGTACGACCTGGAATATGGAATCGGGGTTGCCAGGAATGCCATGCCTGTCCTCATAGGAATAGACAAAAAACTGATCGAGCCCGGAGATATCGAAGTCGAACATGCGCGTGAACATGTCGCCATACTTGTTGACTATAAAATGGGTCGAGCCACTTGAACTCAGGTTGACAGAGATAAACCTGCCCCTCATAGGCGTGCCTATACCGTAGCTGTAGTCACGAGGCAGCCACGGATCGTTGAACGTGATGCTCTGCCCGCCCTCGTTCAGCATGATGATATGCGAGCACTTGGCCCCGCCCACCTTTTTGAGGTTTCCCGCCGGGTCGGTCCAGTAGCCGTCTTCAGGGATTGAAACCACCGAGAAATCCCACTTCATGAGATCAGGCCTCAGCTTCATGCCCGGCCCGGCCCAGAAAGGCATACCCCAGGCCTTCTGCCATCTGAATTTTGAAATCTCATCAAGGGCGTTCCACATGGTATAAATCTGGCGCTCTTTGTTGAGCGCGATTATATGTTCGTCGTCCATAGCGATTTCGGTTACCTGGCCGTCAAGTCCCGCGGGCAGGTTTTCAAGCATCTCCCACTTGCCCTTTACCCCTGTCCTCTCCACATTGGGCTTTACCCAGATATTGCCGTCCCTGAGCACAGCATAGTATCTGCTGTTCATGGATTCTTTATTCCCCTTGAAATAGACCTTTTCAGGCAGGTCAGAGGGGACGCATGCTGACATGATAAATACCAGAGATACTATCAACAGAAAGAAACGCTTCATAAAACAACCCTCCTCAATATATTTCAAATGAGCCCGTTTAAAAGCTGCTGTTGAACAATATGCCTCATGATGAATGATGAATCAAGAAAATCAGCTAATATTATTTCAATTAAATCACGAAATAGACATTATTAACTCATTAGGAGGTTGATTATGCTGAAAAAAGGCGATGCGGCCCCGGTGTTCACGCTTTCCGATCAGAACGGAAGAAGGGTGAGCCTCAAGGATTTCTCAGGTAAAAAAGTCCTTGTCTATTTCTATGGCAAGGCGCTTACCTCCGGCTGAACAAGGCAGGCCGTCTCGGTCAGAGACGCGCTTGAGGAGCTCAAACAAAAGGGTATAACTGCAATCGGCATAAGCCCGGACAAACCTGAAACGTTAAAGAAATTCGATGAAAAATACAGCCTCAATTTCACACTGCTTTCCGACCCGGATAAATCAGTAGCAAGCGCATATGGCGCATTCGGGAAAAAGATGATGTACGGCAAAGAGGTCGCAGGCATTATCCGCTCGGTCGTGATGATCGACGAAAAGGGCATCATCCTGGGCGCATCATACAAGATCACACCTGAAGACACTGTGCCGCTTGCACTGAAGGCATTGGATTAGTAAGCTGATCAGCTGTTGAGCTGTTAAGTTGCTTAGAAGAATCAGAACCTGTTTTGCTTATCAGCTTAACAGCTCACCAGCTGTTTTTCTCTTGGCTTGACACCCGACAATACATTAGTAAAAAACTAGCAATCTGATAGTGATTAAATCAGAATTTGTGATATAAAAGATTTCCATGAGAAAGATCAAAGCGGACATTCAGGAAATTATCACCCAGGTCGTAGGCGAACTGAGCGCGCCCGAATCATACGAGGTGGTCTCGCACAGGAGTTCGCACCATATACCCATGCCGTCGGTGGAAATCCTCCACGGTATAGTCGAAGACATGCGCTCCATCCTTTTCCCGGGGTATTTCGGCAAGTCGGAATTTTCCATAAAGACCATGCCTTACTATGTCGGCTCGACGCTTGACACCGTGGCGAGAAGTCTTCTCGAACAGGTCAAGAGAGGGTTCTGTTTCTCCTGCGAGTTTGACAGGGAGGTATGCGACTCCAAATGCCTGGAAAGGGCAAGCCGGCTGACAACGGACTTTCTTAAAAAGCTGCCCCACATAAGGGCGTTACTTTCTACCGACGTATGCGCTGCATATGACGGCGACCCTGCGGCCAAGAGCCACGGCGAGACTATCTACTGCTACCCGAGCATCAAGGCCATTACCAATTACAGGATCGCGCATGAGCTCCATCTTCTTGAAGTGCCTTTGATCCCGCGGATTATCACCGAAATGGCGCATTCCGAGACAGGCATCGACATTCACCCCGGCGCAGCTATCGGCGAGAATTTCTTTATCGACCACGGCACCGGTGTTGTAATGGGAGAGACTACGGTGATAGGCAGAAATGTCCGCATCTACCAGGGTGTGACGCTCGGCGCAAAAAGCTTCCCTCTCGATGCCAACGGCAATCCCATGAAGGGAATCCCCCGCCATCCGGTCGTAGAGGATGACGTGGTCATATACGCAGGCGCCACAATTCTTGGCAGGGTCATCATAGGAAAAGGCTCGGAAATAGGCGGAAATGTCTGGCTCACCCACAGCGTGGCGCCGGGAAGCAGGATAATGCAGAGCGGCCTCAAAGAGTACAGTTTCGCGGACGGGGACGGGATTTAAGCACTTGACCGTCAAACCCGGGTGCTGATAAGCGGACAACAGAAAAACAGCTGAAAACAGCATGGAAAATACAGGAGGAAAAATTATGATAACAAAAGAAGAAGTTGAAAAGGCGCTAGATAAGACAAGGACATATCTGAGAGGCGACGGCGGCGACGTACAGCTTATCGACGTGACCGAAGACGGGACCGTAAAGGTCAAGCTTCAGGGTGCATGCGGCGGGTGCCCGATGGCAACGCTCACGCTCAAAAACATGATCGAAAAAATAGTCAAGCAGGATGTTCCCGGAGTTAAGGCAGTAGAATCAGTATAGGGGAAAAAAGTGGTGAGTGGTGAGTAAAATAGACACAGAGACACTAAGCTGATGAATCAGACATCCACAGGAGGACGGTAAACCCGTCCTTTTGTTTTATGATCAGTAAATGGATATGGACATCAATCATTCGATTATTGAGCAGTGGATAAAACCCGGGGCAAGGGTCCTTGACCTGGGCTGCGGTGACGGGAGCCTCCTCAAAAGACTGATTGACGGCAAAAACGTTTATGCAGTTGGCGTTGAAATCTCAGAGGAAAAAATAATCGAGTGCCTCAAGAAGGGCATCTGCGTTTATCAGGCGGATATCGACAACGGGATTTCGAACTTCGACGATATGAGTTTTGAATATGTGATACTCAATGAAACGCTTCAGGAAATCTACAAACCCCACAGGGTTATTGAAGAGATGCTCAGGGTCGGGCTTCACGCAATCATATCCGTACCCAATTTCGGCTACATCAATAACAGGCTTCATATGCTTGCAAGAGGACGCATCAGCGCCGATATACGTTCCGAAGGATCATGGCACGACAGCCCGGTAATAAGGTTCTTTACCGTGAGCGAATTCGAGAACCTGCTGAGTGAAATGGAAATCGCAATAGAAGACGCAAGATACTTCATGCCCCTGGGCCGTGTCGCCATAAAAAAACCACCTGTCCCCGATCTCATAGTAAAAGGCGGGCTTTATAAGCTGAGGCGCGCATGATCGTCGAAACGAAAATATTCGAGGTTAAGAGGCCTTTCGTGCTTGAATCAGGGGCTATCCTCCCTGAAATCGACATAGCATATGAGACCTACGGGAAATTGAACCCGGCAGGGGACAATGCAATACTGATCGAGCATGCACTCTCGGGCGACGCCCATGCCGCATTCTTCCATGAAGGCGATAAAAAGCCCGGCTGGTGGGACCTGATGATAGGCCCGGGCAAGGCATTCGACACTGACATATACTTCATCGTCTGCTCCAATGTCATTGGCGGCTGCAAGGGAACTACGGGACCGGCCTCGATCAACCCGGAAACAGGCAAGGCCTGGGGGCTAAGCTTTCCCGTGATCTCGATACGTGACATGGCGGAAGTCCAGAGGGAACTGCTTTCCCGCCTGGGCGTCAAGCGCCTGTTGAGCGTTGTGGGCGGGTCCATGGGCGGCATGCAGGCCATGCAGCTTTTCGGCGATTATACAGGCATGACTGATTCCTTCATAGCAATCGCGACCGCACTTAAGCATTCGGCCCAGCAGATTGCATTCAACGAGGTCGGCAGGCGCGCGATAATGTCCGACCCCCGCTGGAACGAAGGTGACTATTACAGCGATGTGTCGCCCGAAGCAGGGCTTTCGGTAGCGAGAATGATCGGCCATATCACATATCTTTCCGAGCAGATGATGCAGGAGAAGTTCGGCCGCTCGAAAAAAATCGCAAACATAAAGAACGTGTTCAAGCCTTCATTCGAGATAGAACACTACCTCGATTACCAGGGTATATCGTTTGTGAAGCGCTTTGATGCGAACAGCTACCTCTACATAACCAATGCAGTCGATAATTTCGACCTGATAACATCGCTTTCAGGTCCGAACCGAACCCGAGGCGAAAACAGGGCCAGGGGAAGGGTGGTCGATCTCGGCTCGAAAAAAGGGCTCGTTGTCACATTCTCATCGGACTGGCTTTATCCTCCGTCGCAATGCCGCGATATCGTAAAGTTCTTTACAGCGCTCAATGTCCGCGTCTCATATACCGAGATCGAAACCGATCACGGACATGACGCCTTCCTTACCGATACAAAGGCGCTGACAGATATAATAAAAGGTTTCCTTTCCGGGATGTAACCAAAGATATATTCAGCAGATAATAATTTGTAGTAGCTCCGACTTGATCTGACAGCTCTCCTTTCTGAAGGGATATTTGTAC
>CAYNVT010000096.1:0-16561 GCA_964400685.1 uncultured Bacteriovoracaceae bacterium
ATTCCGGTCATTACGCTGCTTTTTGCGATGATTTCATCGTCGCTGCTGTTTCGGGAGCGGTGCATGTTTTTCTCAGGCAAGGAATTTATCATATTTCTTGCAGCTTCAAGTCCCATTATTTTTTTTAATGCATCGCTCGCCATATCCATGAGAAGGCCGGGTACAGACCCTGACGGATCTGTGATTGCACCTTCAATTAAAAAGGATTCGAAGTACATAACGCCGTCTGAATCCGGTCCTGCTTCTACAGGTATACACAATGCAGTGCGTTCTGCACCGTTCTTGTCAATCAGCTTTTTACATAAGGGCACCCTGGCTTTTCTCGCAGAGAATATCAGTGAAAGTGCGCTGCGGAACGGTGGTGCGTCGACCTCGTCTTTAGATATGGATTGAGAAGCCTTTAATGTCGGGGCATTTGCCGGACCTTTAGTGAAGAAAAACAGAGCTGAACGTTCGGCATTGAAAAAACCGGCTGTTGCACTGAGAACCTTTTCGAAAAGGCTTTCCGAATCGTATGTGGGTATTATATCACCAATCATTTTGATGAGCCGTGCAGTAATGTCATCGCGTACAGTATTTATCGGCCTTGATTTCGAGTCACCGGTAAGAAGGTGCTTTATATCATCGGGAAGGTATATGTCACCGAGGCCTGAGAAGTTCTCCCATGCCTTTATCGCATAATCCGATGCCTTTTCCTTCTTTTGCCTGCGGATATAATATCTTGCGAACTCGGCATATGTCTTTGCAAGTTCCACCGGGTCACCGGATAAGACGAGGTTCTTCTCGCTCTCGGAAAGATATCTTGCAATCAGAGGGTTTGCTGGAGAAGACGATGCCGCGTTCTGGGCCATGATGCGAAAGGCTGCCCCTTTCAGGTGAACGTTGGGGCCTTTCAGGATGCGAAGCCGTTCCTGCTCATAGGAAAGGTCCTTTATTGCCGGATATTTTCTTCTGTCAAATTCGGCAAGCATTTCAAAAAATGCAGGCACCGGATATTGTCTTATGTGAAAGTCCTCGGAAAGAAGCGCTCTAAGGATGTCATAGGATTCTCTTATGCATCCCGACCTGAATGATTCCAGGGCGAAACCCGCCTCTGTGATCCACCTGCCGAATGCATTTGGATTTTTCCATTCGTGCGACCGGGAGGCCTTGAGATGATCGAGGGCTTCATCCGTCCTTCCGCACATCAGGAGAATATATCCGAGGATAGCTCTGGCATGGAAGGCCTGCTCGAATTCCGAACGGCTGAAAGCCCGTCGCCATCCTGCATCGAGGATGCCTATGGCCTTATGGAACTGGCCGGTGCAGGCGCAGCTGAAAGCATAGAAAAGGAGCTGGATGTTGTCTGTTGATCCGGAAATCGTGTTGGAGGATGTATGAACCGCCTTTTCAAGATGTTCGGACGCTTCAGAATACTTGCCCTGAAGATAATAGTAAAGTCCGACGAACTGCCCTGCCTGGTCCCTCATGTCGTCATCCATTAAACCGTCAAGCTCTTTGACGGCCTTATGCAGGGCATCAAGGGTTTCAGAGAGCTTGTTGCTCATGAAGTAGTAACGGCCAAGGTGCAGGTCTATTATTACGGAGGACCTCTTGTCGCCCATGCCCAGTGCCAGCTTTTTGGCAACCCTGAGAAGCGTGATAATTTCCGGATGGGCCTGTGAGATGCGTATATATATGCCGGAGAGTCCGATCACCGAGGAGATGAAAAGCTTATCCCTGTCTTTTGAGGGCTTTTGTCTCTTAAGTAATTCAATGGCAGACAGTTCGCATTGAAGGGCATGATCTGCACTGCCTTCGGAAAGATATTTCAATGCGGCGTCATGATATGCATATGCTGCATCATACAATCTGCCCGCACCCTCAAGAATCGCCGCCATAGATGCCGGAGGCAGAGATTGTGAGGCGTTGTTTTCTTCTATGGACCGCAGCAGCATCGGGAAGAATTCGCCCGCGGCAACAATCCTTATGCCCGACTCTATCCAGGTGGGAATTTCTTCTGACAATGAGTATAAATCCTTCTGTGTCTGCAGAAGGTATCCGGATTGTATTCCATCAGCGATAAGGGCCATCAGGGAAGCTGGTTTTATGGGTGAGATTTCAGCAGCTGTGTCGATATGTACCGGTGTCCCGGCCGCATGAAGGAATGCAAGCATCTTCCATTGTTCCTGTGTAAGCTTGGACACTTTATTTTTCATGTTATCCGTCTTCATGCCGCAATTACAGATATCATCACTTGCATCATAGTACAAGTTAAATGACAATATAAGAACATTTAAAAGACAAAATATGGTCATATAAATATGATAAAATAATATTAAACATGATAATCACTATTAATATCAATTGGTTAAATAAATAATTATATCAGGCATGAGGTTTGCTCGGTATATGGGCAAATACAAAAAATGGAGGTATACCATGAAAGAAAGTTGTCCGAAGCTTCATCCTTTTTGTTTTCCGGATATGGAAGAGGCGTTTGCCAAGTCTGCCGTCAGGGAGATAGCCCCGGATGTCTGGCAGATCGAAGGTTTTGCAGGTTTTTCATTTTTTCTCGCTCCGCCGTCCAGTAATGTCTACGTATTAAAAGACAAGGATTTCGTGTTCATGCTGGACTCGGGAATGCAGCCTTTCTACAGGCAGAGGATACTGGATGTGCTCAGAAAATATTCGGCCGCAGGCTGCAGCACTCTTGTCCTCATGGATACGCAGGGGCACTGGGATCATGCGCTTAACAACGATGTGGTGCTCGATGCAGGATTCAAGACCGTGCGTTTCCTTCTACCCGAACCGGAGGTTCCTGTAATAGATTGCGCATATCACTGGCTCGGAGATTTCAGAAAGCTGGAGGCTTTTTACAATCCCTACGAGTCCTGGAGGGATATACTTCAGGAAATCGAAAGATACGCCAGAAATTTCAGTGAATATGAAGAGCCCCAATATGCGCTGGTATGGAAATACCTGTCGGAGCTTAGGCCCGATTCAAGTTACGAGGATTACAGGATGGCACTGAAACTGCTCACAGACCGGGTGCTTGTTGGCAACAAGAGGAACCTCGCGGAAAGAGCGGAGATACTGCCGCTTTCAAGCCGCGAGAAAAGGACTTTCGGCGACACCGAATTCATGGGCTGGCAGGTCGGGCGCTTCTTTGTCATTCATGACGGATCACACAGCCCCGGGCACGTATGCCTTTACGATCCGCAAAACCGCCTTTTATTGAGCGGGGATGTCACGGTCGAGATAAACCCCCCATTCTTCGACAGCTCATTTGAAAAGTGTATAACCGCAGCAAGGGGATTAAGGCGCATGTCTGAACAGGGTTTTGTTGAGATTGCTTCAGATGCACACAGGAGCAAGGCGTTTTTCAAGGACGCAATGAGCATGCTGAATATCGAGGTGTTCAATCCTGTTCAGCTTGAGGATTGCGCCAGGGGCGAGGATGAGTGCATAGCATTCTTCTCAACGTTCGAGAAATACTATTCGGGATTGAGGAGGGATGTGCTCGAAACTCACGCAAGGCTCGGAGAAGCCACAGTAAAACAGATCGTCGAAGAACTCTTCAAGCTCGATACGCCGGAGGCGAAGTTCAAGAAGAGCCTTCCTTTCCCGTCAAGACCCAATGTGCTCGTAACCAGGATTCTGGACGAGAACGGTTACCGTAAACGGGTCTCTGGTGATAAGATACTCTTTTCACCGAAAGAGCCGTGGCGTTTTGCCTGACACGGGGGTAAATCCATGAAAAACCTGAAATCAATAAAGGAAAAGGATATTGAAAAGATCAGAGATATTGCAAAGGAATATGAGATGACCTGTACAGGATGCGCCCAGAGCACGGTCGCGGCCCTTCTTGAGATGCTGGATATAGACAGTGAAGATGTATTCAAGGCGGCAAGCGGCCTGGCGGACGGCATAGGGCTCAGCAGCGACGGGAGCTGCGGAGCTCTTACCGGAGGGGCCATGGTAATAGGGCTTATCTTCGGCCGCGGGTACCCGGAATTCAAGGACCCGCTGGCTGCAATCAAGTCTTACGACCTTGCGAAAGAGCTTCACGAACACTTCATAACCGAATACGGGACATGCCGGTGTGGGGATATACAGAAAAAGCTTATGGGCAGGAGCTTCAACCTGAGAAACCCCGATGAAGTAAACAAGGCGATGGAACAAAACATGTCGGGCCACTGTTCTGATGTCGTGGGAAGGGCTGCCGCAATGGCGCTCAGGATTATAGCAACGGGTGCTTCAAATAATGCTCAAACTCAGGTATCATGCGGCGGCGGTGCGCCAGTCGGATGCTGCGGAGGCGGGACTGCAAAATAAGAAAGTAAAAGGAGCGGTGTATCATGAGGTATCTCATCATAGGAGGAGTGGCCGGAGGGGCTTCGACGGCAGCCAGGCTGAGACGTCTTGATGAAAATTCCGAAATAGTGCTTTTTGAGCGCGATGATTACGTCTCATATGCGAACTGCGGACTGCCGTATTATGTAGGCGGCGTGATACCGGCCAGGGATAGCCTTTTCGTTCAAAGCGCCGAAGGGCTCAGGACGAGATATAACCTTGATGTGCGCGTGAAGAACGAGGTGACATCTATCGACAGGACCTCCAAAACCGTTTCTGCTAGATATCTGAAAACCGGGAGAGAATATACTGAAAGATACGACAAGCTTGTGCTGTCGCCCGGCGCATACCCTTTCCGTCCTGATATCAGCGGGTTCGACGACGAAGCTGTTTTTACCATCCGCTCTGTCGGAGACTCGGACAGAATAAAGGCCTTTATCGAAGAAAGAAAACCTAAAAAGGCCATTGTCATAGGCGCCGGATTCATCGGACTCGAAGCGGCAGAGAACCTCATGCAGCTTGGAATCAAAGTAAGCGTCATTGAGATGCTCGACCACGTATTGCCCCCGTTCGACTATGACATGGCATCGCTTGCCAAGGTGCACATGATGCAGAAAGGAGTGAATCTTTTACTGAGCGAGACTGTCGTATCAGTTACGAGAGAGGAAAACAGCCTTACTGCAAAGCTCAAGGGCGGCAGAGCTCTTAAGGCGGATATGATAATCCTCTCTATCGGAGTGAGGCCGGATTCTTCCCTGGCAAAAGAGGCAGGTCTCGAAATGGGACCTGGAGGCGGTATAATAGTTGATGAGTACATGCGTACATCCGATCCTGACATATATGCGCTCGGAGATGCGGTTGAGATGATTCATCCGATTCTGGGCAAACGCATGGCAATTCCGCTGGCAGGTCCGGCAAACAAAGAGGCAAGGATAGTAGCTGATAATATCGTGCTTGGGGACGTGAGCCCATATGGTGGATCGATCGGAACGGCGATAGTCAAGGTTTTCGGACTCAACTGCGCTTGCGCAGGTGTGACGGAGCGTCTGCTAAAGGCTTCGAACATCAACTATATTTCTTCGATAACGCATGGTTTTTCTCATGCCGGTTACTATCCGGGGGCTTTAATGCTCTCTGTCAAACTGCTGTTTTCACCTGATGACGGTACAATATACGGCTCGCAGGTCACAGGCGAAGAAGGGGTGGACAAGAGGATAGACCTGATAGCCTCAGTCATAAAGAAAAAGGGGACGATATATGATCTCTCGGTTATCGAACATGCATATGCCCCTCCGTTTTCATCAGCGAAAGACCCGGTGAATGTAGCAGGGATGGTTGCCGAGAATATCCTGAGCGGCAAGGTGAAGATCATACACTGGAATGAAATTCCCGAAGACACAGAAGATGTAGTCATACTCGATGTCAGGACACCCATCGAGTTTGCGGCGGATTTTCTGGACGATGCAGTAAACATTCCCCTGGACGAGTTGAGGGGGCGTCTTGATGAATTGCCGAAGAATAAGAGAATAATCATATACTGCGGCATAGGCCTGAGGGCTTATATAGCATGCAGGATTCTCATGCAGAAGGGATACGAAAAAGTCTACAATTTGAGCGGGGGATACAGGACATACAGCGCAGCAAGCATTTGACAGGTGAGACACAGGTGCCAGCCATCTCAACGGGAGATAATGCTTGCCATCTTTTTAAATTGAATTTTCGGATTTTAGAAAAACAAATCCCGTTGTTATGGCTAGGGCTGAAGCTATTTGCCGTTTGTGACCCTTATTTTTCTGTTGGCCACGTTCACTTCAACTATGTTGACATTATTCTCACCGGAATTGCCGTCGCCGGTTGCCCCTGTTTCATAAATCCTGACGCTGCCCAGAGTATCATAGGCCCATACATGTCCGTGGCCGACAAATACAGCGAGGATATTATCCTGATTATCATCTATGACATCATAAAACTCATCTTTGTTTTCAATGAGGAATGAGGGCAGGGCAAAGTAAATGATCATCTGGTTGTCGGTCTCCGGCGGATGGTGAATGAAGATGATGGCAGGTTCCGGGTTGGCCAGTTCCGCTCTCAGCCATGCGATCTGCTCAGCATCGAGACTGCCCGTGCAGCCCGCTTCCACTGTGCATCCGGAGCAGATATAAGCATATGCATCACCGCGGTTTGAATTTGCAAAAATCATGCGGATACCTTTATTCACAATGGAGTAATAAGGTTCAATTCCCAGAACTTTATTCCATACGGCCTCTATCGCCTCGTGATTATCCGAAGAGACCCCCTCGTGAAGTTCGGTATTATAACTTTTCTGATAATCATGATTGCCGAGAATGCTGTAAACAGGCATCGAGAGCGTGTCTATCATACTCTTGTAGCGCTCTGCCGTCGTATCCATGCCGATACCGTAATCGTCAGGGTTCTCCGAGAACAGACAGCCTACCATATCGCCGGTTACGGCTACGAAATCGGCGGTGCTGAAATTGTCATTGATACGATCGATTATGTGAGCCAGGTTGTCAAGATTGCGCTGGGCGTTATAGTCAATATTATCGGGATTCCCGGGAATACGAACATGAGTGTCCGAGATAACCAAAAAACTGAAGTCGGCATTAAAATCATCTGGTGGAGAGTCTGACTTACCGCCGCCGCATGAAATGTAAAGACCGAGCGTCATAATCAGCCCGGTCATAAGAAACAGCCTGAAAACTAAAGCCGTTTTGCAGAAGATAACAGAAGATGAAGTTATAATGCGATTTGACAATTAATCCGCCCCCGGTATTTCGATTATCACATCGTCAGGCTTTACGGCGGTTCCGTCCAATACTACGATCTCTGCAGAATAGTCCTGCTCCAGTTTTGTAAGATGGTTGCGGTATTTATTGAGCAGGGAAAGGGCCACATCCCTGGTCAGCGTCACCTTTATCCGTTGCTGCTTGTTGCGGTCAAGGAAGAGGTGGATTTCTCTGAGCGCCATAAGAGCGGAAGAATCATCCGAACGGACTATGCCGTGCCCGCCGCAGGACGGGCATATGACATGGCTCTTTTCGAGTATGGGAGGCGAAAGCCTCTCCCTGGACATCTCCAGTATTCCGAACTGTGAAATGCGGCCTAGTCTTGAGTGCGCCCGGTCATTTTTGAGCGAATCCTTGAGTGTTTTCTCTACCTTTTTTATGCTCTCTTTCGACCTCATGTCGATAAAATCGATAACCACCAGCCCTCCCAGGTCTCTAAGAATGAGCTGTCTTGCAATCTCCCCCGCAGCTTCGAGATTTGCGTTCAGCGCTGTTTCCTCCATGTCTTTGCCGCTGCTGGCCTGGCCTGAATTTACATCGATGGAGACGAGTGCCTCGGTCGGGTCGATTACTATATGTCCGCCGCTCTTGAGCTTGACCTTGCGGCTGTAAACTCCGGTAAGCTGCTTTTCCAGTTCGTATTTCGTGAACAGGGGTCTGGAATCCCGGTAAAGCTTCAATATGTTCTTGTAGCGCGGCATGACGCTTTTCATGAAGGATACCGCCTTCTTGTAAGTCGCTTCGTCGTCGATTAGCACTTCCTTCATGTCTATGCTGAAATAGTCGCGTATGGACCTGATTACTACGTCATCCTCGGAATAGATAAGGGCTGGCGATGTCGCACTGGCATAGTCGTCCTCGATTTTTTTCCAGAGCTTGAGGACATAGTTAAGGTCGCGCTGCAGCTCGATCTTCGAGCGATCCATGCCTGCGGTTCTCACAATAACCCCGGTGTCTTTCGGCGGGTTAAGCTGCTTCACTATTTCTTTGAGCCGGTTCCTCTGTTCATCGTCCTCGATCTTGCGGGAGATTCCGGACGAGTCCTGGCCCGGCAGCAGCACCATATATCTTCCGGCAAGCGAGATATTCATCGTTACAAGTGCGCCTTTTGCAGACTTTTCATCGCGCACCACCTGAACAGGGATATCCATGCCGTTTTTAATCTGGCTGGAAGGGCTTTTACCGGGATCGGAATCAGGTATGAACGCAAGGTTCATATCGTGCATGGGAAGAAAGCCGTTCTTGTCGCGGCCGATTTCAACAAAGACCGCATTGAGCCCTTTCTCTATGCGGGAGATCTTTCCCCTGTAGATATTGCCCTTTATCTGCTCCTTCATCGTGCTTTCGATGAAGATTTCCCTTAATATTCCGTCTTCAACCACAGCCACCCTGATCTCTTCGGGATGGACAGCATTTATCAGCATTTTTTTCATATCACTTCCTGCATTATATAATCGGTCGTTCCTCTGCCTTGCCTTAATATTTCTATTTCACCGTTCTCAAGGCTTATCACGGTGGAAGGTTCATCCGGCAGTATCCCGCTGTCGATGATAAGATCAACCACATGCCCGAGGCTGTCTTCAATCTCAATGGGGTCGACATGGCGGCCAACGGTTCCTATCGGGATACTGGTTGTAACGATCGGCTCGCCGAGTTCAGGAATGAGCATCTCGCAGAACCAGTGGTCAGGAATCCTTATGCCTATCGTCTTTCTGTTTGACTGCATGATCTTAGGCACAAGCTTGGTTGACGGCATGATGATGGTATACGGTCCCGGCAGAAGCTTCCTTATGAGCCTGAAGGCGTTGTTGTCGACATGGGCGTACATGCTTATATCCTTCAAATCAGAGAGCATGATACTTCTCGGCTTGTCAGGGCCTTTTTTTACATCGTTGATCTTGTCAATCCCCTTCTTGTTCGACAGCCTGCACCCGATACCGTAAACGGTATCGGTCGGGTAAACGATTATCCCGCCTTCTTTGAGCACTTCAACGGCGCGCTTGACCGCTCTCGGCTTGGGTATATATGGCTCAATCTCGATTCGCATAAAATCAGTTCCTGATACAAAGCCCTTTCATGTCTATATTGGACAGCGCAGCAAAGATGGAATACTTCAGGTTGGGTATGTCCGTTTCCATTTTCTTTAAATAACCCTTTATCATAAGCCTTTTGCCATCGCTTCTCCGGATGCATTCGTTTTCGGCAGGTTCAATCTCCAGAAAAGAAAAATATGAAGCAATTATTTCTTCAGGGCAATAGGCCAATGGTCTTATGATCCTGTTTTTTCCGTCATCCGAAATCCTGGAAGGGCTCATGGCCCCGATCTGTCCTGTGAAAAAGCATCTTAGCAGAAAAGTCTCCACAATGTCATCCAAATGATGCCCGAGCGCAATGGATGTTGCGCCGGTTCTGTCCGCATGGGTATAGAGGACCCCTCGCCTCAGCCTCGAGCATAATGCGCACGGGCTTTTTTCGGGGTCGGATGATCCGGCGAGTATTCCTGATATGCCGCTTTCGATAATATCAATTTTCAATCTCAGCTCGGATTCGGACCATGATGAAATGGCATCGATGCCTTTTTCAAAACCTGTGCTTACATGGACAGGCCAGAGTTCGAAATCAACCGGCGCCGCCTTTTGCAGCTGGTGGAGGATTTTCAAGAGTACGATCGAATCTTTGCCGCCCGAAACCGCGACAATAACCTTATCGCCGTTTTCAATCATGGAATAATCGCTTATCGCACGGCCCGCATGCTTTCTTATTGCCTTCTCGAAATATTCCATGCTGTGTTCTTTCATAATGAGAGCCTTTCGCCGATAAGCCTGTCCATGCCCATAAACGAGTCTTCGATAGAATAAAACATGTCAGTGCTGTAATGCCCCCTGTTCCATGTCATCTGCCGTTTGGCATAGTGTCGGGTGTCGCGCTTGACAAGTGAGATTGCCTCATCGAGCCTCAGACCGTTCTGCAGATGCGCCACAAGATGTTTGTAGCCGAGCGCCTGCATCGATTTGAGCCCGGGGGAGAAGCCCGCTTCCAGGAGTCTCTTCGTTTCACCGACAAGCCCCATTGCTATCATGTCATCAACGCGACGGTTTATCCGTTCATAAAGAACGTCACGCTCCATTGAGATGCAGAAAACCCTGGTGTTGATTATAGGCTCTTTGAAACCGTGCCTCTCGTGCATCACAGAAGGCTTTTCGCCTGTGAGCAGTATCATTTCCATATAGCGGATTATACGCGAGGCATCTGTCGGGCTGATTCTTTTTGCAATGTCCGGGTCATGGCGGTTAAGGATCTCCCATGCCTTTTGCGGGCCGTTCGACCGTATAAAGTCTCTTAAATTATCCCTGATTCCTTCAGAGCGGGTAGGGCCCTCGCTGAGGCCGAATATGAGCGCCTTTATATATAAGCCTGTTCCTCCGGCAACTATCGGGATTCGTCCGCGTGATTCGATTTCCGCGGCTATCCTGAGCGCATCCTTTCTGAAGGCGCCTGCGTTATATTCCTCATCAGGGTTCATGATGTCGATAAGGTGGTGTGGCAGAAGATTCTGCTCTATAAGTGTCGGTTTGGCTGTTGCTATGTCCATGCCGCGGTAGATCTGCATGGAGTCGGCCGAGATTATCTCAATCGGGTATTTTTCGGAGAGTTTCAAAATAACGCCGGTCTTTCCCGAAGCAGTCGGTCCGGTCAATATGATAAAGGGTTTTGTATTGTCCACAGGGTTTTATTACAACAATAAGCGTCAATAGGGTAGTGGGTTTGGAATATGGCTTTTAAATCAAGTTCAAGCCTGATAGAGACGTTTTCTAAACAAGGTGAACAAATTATGATGAATAAATTAAAGAAAAGACGCGGTGAGGAAAGACAGACAATATTAAAGGTGGCCGCACCCACTGACCTGATCACATTTCTTACATCAGGCTTTCCCAATAAAAGCCGCAAGGCGCTCCTTACGATGCTTACTCATAAACAGATCAGCGTGGACCACAGGATCACCACTCAATATAACCACCCCTTAAACGCAGGCCAGCAGGTGATAGTAAACTGGAACAAGGTACTGCAGGGTTCCCGCCAGAAGGGACTCAGAAACGTGTTTGAAGACGCCAGCATTGTTGTCGTTGAAAAACCGCAAGGTCTCCTTTCAATCGCCACTGATAAGGAAAAGGACAGAACGGCCTACAGGATTCTGAGCGATCAGGCTAAAAAAATCCACCCGAAGAACCTCATATTTATTGTGCACCGCCTGGACCGTGAAGTCTCGGGGCTTATGGTGTTTGCCAAGAAAAAGGAGATACAACAGAGGCTTCAGGAGGCATGGGACAAGGACGTAATAGAAAGGAAATATGTCGCGGTTGTTGAGGGCGTTGTAAAAGATGACCAGGGCACTATCACCTCATGGCTCAAGGAAAACAAGGCCCGCGTAATGTATTCAAGTGAGATCCCTGATGACGGGCAGAAGGCCGTCACGCATTTCCGGGTGCTGAAAAGGGCCAGGGACTTTTCACTCATTGAAGTGAGCCTTGAGACAGGCCGCAAGAACCAGATACGCGTGCACATGAAGGATATCGGGCACAGCATAGTGGGCGACGTCAAATACGGGGCAAACAGGAAGGACCTGGGCCGTCTGGGCCTGCATGCCATGCTGCTTGCGTTCAGGCACCCGGTAACGGGTGAAAAACTTAGGTTTGAAACCCCCATCCCGGACAGTTTTTTAAGCCTTTTCAGGTAGAGCTGGCAGAAATATAAGATAAATATCAATCAGGCTGGAAAATGAAAGGACATGAAAGATCATCAAGGGAAAAGAAAACCATGAAAATTATGGTCGAGATGTACTGCCGTTCAAATCACGGGGAGACTGCCGGTCTATGCGCGGATTGCGCGCGGCTCTATGATTATTCATCGGACAGAATCGAGAAGTGCCCGTTTCATGAACAAAAGCCCGTATGCAGCAAATGTCCGGTGCATTGCTATAAGCAGGACATGAGAGAGAAGATTCGAGCGATCATGCGCTATTCAGGCCCGAAAATGCTGTTTTCGCACCCTGTTCTCGGTGTAACGCATATCATCGACAGGTTCAGATATAAGGCAGAGAAGGTAAGGCGCCCCTAATCTCTGACTCCGCATTCGGACTGGGTATAATTCTGCATATAAAATGCCACGAACCCTCCGGTTTCCTGTGCCATATAGCAAAGCTCAGACCTGTCTGCAGAATGCGATTCAAGGATATTCCTGAATCCTGATAATTCGGCGGGCATGGCAAAAGCGCCGGAATAACATTCAGACTGCACTTCAGCCGGCATGCTTTGGCATACTGCGTCTGCAAATAAGTCCATTTTTTCCGTGTTGTTGACATATTTATCAAGTACATCCAGAAGAAGTGCTTTCTGTGGGTAATCACCTTCCATGCAGTTACCATAATCATTGTAGTATAACCCGCCATCAAGGATAATACTGGCATCAGCGCAATAATCGTCTTCCTGCTGCTCATTATTGCTGCTTCCGCAGGAAATTAAGGCGGCAAAAAAGAAGATGGCGATTATCAACATTAATTTTATCTTCAATGGCATCTACCTCCATTTTTATATATATTTCGGCATACCGGGACTGAATAATTAAATTTCGGGAAATAGTTTGATGTATTAATTGTAATGTTCTTAAAACGTCATGATGATATACTGTTGCAATTAATCTTAAAATAAATTTGAGGAGGATATGTAATGACTGCACAAAGAGTCCATTCCTTTACAGATGATGTACTGGCCGATCATGACGCAACAGGCATAGCAACCCTTATAAAGGAGCGCAAAATTAGCGCGGAAGAAGCAGCTGCAGCAGCCATCGTCCGTGCGCAGAAAGTCAACGGAGAGCTAGATATTATTGAGTTCGAGGCCTATGAGCACGCACTTGCCGAATCGCGTGCGCCGAAAACGGGAATTTTTGCAGGTGTTCCCACGTTCATCAAGGATAACGTCGATGTAATGGGTATGCCAACGCGGCATGGTTCGAGGGCTACTTCATCGAAGCCTGCCCGCAAAAACGATCCCTTTGCCGCACAGTTCATGCAGCTCGGCTTTACCGTGCTTGGAAAAAGCAGGCTGCCCGAATTCGGCTTCAACGCCACCACCGAATGCAGTGACAGGAGCCCGGCGCATAATCCGTGGAATACGGCGTATTCCACCGGCGGTTCTTCCGGCGGCTCCGCGGCCCTTGTCGCATCTGGTGTTGTGCCTGTCGCACATGGCAATGACGGTGGAGGTTCCATCCGCATACCGTCCTCATGTAACGGCCTCATCGGCATGAAGCCTACCCGCGGACGCTTCATCTTCAGCGCAATGGCAGCCACGCTGCCTGTTAAAATTGTAGGTGACGGGTTGCTGACCCGCTCGGTAAGAGATACCGCCCGATTTTATCATGGCATGGAGCAGATATGGCGCAATAAAAAACTGACTCCTGTAGGAGATGTTTCAGGGCCTGGGAAAAAGCGCCTGCGCATAGGGCTCGTCATGGATTCGATCACCGGTATCCCAACCTGTGATGAAACCCGCAATGTCATCAACGACACAGCCGCCCTGATGGAAAGGCTCGGGCATCGAGTGGAGCCCATGCCGGTTCCCGTAACACAGGAGTTTATTGAAGACTTCACCCTGTACTGGGGATTCCTGGCTTTCTCGGTCAGCGCCTTCGGGCGGCTTGTAGTATCGCCTGATTTTGATGCATCAAAACTGGAGCCTTTCAGCCGGGGGCTGGTTAGTTATTTCCGTAAGCGCATGATTAAGACGCCAGGCATGCTGTACCGTCTGAGCCGGGGTGCAACCGAATATGACGCCGCACTTGCCGGGTATGATGCCGTTTTATCCCCGGTGCTCGCTCATAT
Source organism: uncultured Bacteriovoracaceae bacterium (assembly GCA_964400685.1). Lineage (GTDB taxonomy): Bacteria > Desulfobacterota > Desulfomonilia > UBA1062 > UBA1062 > DATCTV01. The sequence continues at coordinate 14,023 of CAYNVT010000096.1, forward strand.
GGTTGCTGAACTAGGATACCTGCATCCGGATATCGAATTCGACGAGCTTTTCAGGCGGCTGATCGGCTATGTGTCGTTTACCCCGGTCAATAACGCATCGGGTTCGCCCGCCATCACGCTGCCGATGGGTGCAGACGCCAATGACGTGCCCGTGGGCGTGCAGTTCATGGCGGCAACAGGACAGGAGCGCACCCTGCTTGAAATCGCATATGAAATTGAGGAGGCTCATCCCTGGAGAAAAATTACGGGGTGATGGGATTCGGGGTTATCCATCTGGCTTAACAGAGGGAAATAATGATTACAGAAGCACCGGAAAGATTCTTAATAAAACTGATCTGCCCATTATGCATTGTTCTGGTGTTTGTGGTTTCATGCATAAACAGCAGACCGGAAATAATTTCACCTGCAGAGAACGCCGTTCTTTACGGAGACTCGGTTAAAGTTATTGTAAAAACCCATGGAGTGCCTGATTTCAAAATCATGCTCGATGACATCGAATATAACCCCTCCTGGCAAGAAGAGGCCTGGCCTGGAAGATGGATAACCGAACTTGATATCAAGGGGAAAAGCGATCACAGGCTCGTTTTAAAAAAAGGCTCTAAAGTGCTTTCCGAGATGATGTTCTGTAATTCCCTTTCGATTCTGGAAATAGCAGATAAAGTAATAAGCTCGTATGTTTCCGGCAATGCGCCTGAAAGCCTTAAGTGGGACTGGGCGCCTTCGGTTTTCTTATATGCCCTTATGAAATACGCCCCATATTCACTTAATGAGACGGGATGTATCGATTATGTCAGGGCATATCACAGAAACTGGCTCGAAAAAGGCCTGCCAAGAATAAACTGGGCCGATGAATGCCCGCCTGCCATTTCGGCCCTTATGCTTGATCAATTTTACGGTGATGATTTCGCCATGCCCGCAGTACTGAAAGCAGCCGCCTATATTAAGGAAACACCCAGAAATGAGCTCGGAAGCCTTGATCATCTTGGTTCAAGCGCATTTTCCATGATTTATCCCGATTCGATCTGGGTGGATTCGCTTATGATGTGGGCGCTCTTTTCCGTTGAATACGGCGTTTATTCAAATGACAGCGGGCTTGAAAATTTCGGCCTCGATCAGCCTATTATATTTTCAGACAAACTTCATAACCCTGAAACCGGATTGTTCCATCATGCCTGGAACATAAAAACAGGTTCCCTTATCCCGAAAGAGAATGTATTCTGGCTCAGGGGAAACGCCTGGGTCATGGTTTCCCTTCTGGAGATGATTTGCGCGGTAGGCGTAAACCATGAAAGATACCTTGAGCTGTGCAGCATGTATAAAGAACTTGCAGAGAGCGGCCGAACCTTCAGGCAGCCTTCAGGGTACTGGGACACTGTAATGGCTGACCCCGGATTCGCATATGAAGAAAGTTCCGGCTCTGCGCTGATGGCATACGCTTATGCAAAAGGCCACAGACTGGGTCTTCTTGATGAATCCTATCTGGCCTTGGCACAGGATACATTCTCATCGATCACTGCCAGACTGAAGAAAAGCGGTGAGGGTTATCTGGTAACGGATGTGTCTTCAGGTACCATACCGTCAACAAAACTCGGATATAAACTGGTCCCGACGTCGGACAATATCCCTTACGGTGTCGGGGCATATCTTATGCTTGCATCAGAAATGATACTGTCAGGATATTAGATAAATGGGAGCTGATACGCTATTAAGCTGTTGAGCTGATAAGTAAAATCAGATCCTTCTAAGACCCGTCATCTTAACTCTGTCTCGATTCCATATCCAATCAATTAAGCAGCCCTTTCATGTCTGCTACATAGACTCGGCGGCTACCGCCCGTAAATGCGTTAAATACAACGTAACGCCATGATCTATCCCACGCCGGGTGGGGATCGACGCGCAGCACGCTGTCGTTAAATGGCTGATGAACGTTTATCCGTACGAGCGTTTCCTCATGCCCTGTCATGATATCCACCCATCTCAGCGGGATCGTCCCGTCACCGAATGCAATATCTTCCCACTCGTATGAATCTGTAAGCAGATGCCTTCCGTCAGGGTATACGCTCGGATGCCCTGATCCGGTTGTATTCTCAAGCATTTTCCCAAGCCCGCTTCCATCAGCATTGACCTGCACAAAACGCATGCCTTTCAGGTCGATGTTGAGGTTCATCGATATCCTTCTGCCATCAGGAAACCATGTGGCGTGATGACCTCCCTTTTCCCATTGTTCAGGTCCAACGGCACAGTGCAGCTGTCTTCCATCAAGGCTCATTGTCACCCAGGCATACCTGACAGCTAAGAAATCGACACTGAACATATCCCATTGTGGCCGCTCAGTTGCGGGGAACCATCTGAGGCTAAGCATCAGACTCTCACTCTGAGGATTGAATTTGCTGTGGAAGCCATAGATTTCAAAAGCGTTTGGGTCATCAATTAAGACAGGCGGATCAGCCCTGGCAAGCAGATAGTCAATGGAGGCGAATAACCTCTTTCTTCCAGTTGTTGTGTCGGTGATATAAAACCCATCGTCTTTCGAAGGACC
>CAYNVT010000097.1:0-16472 GCA_964400685.1 uncultured Bacteriovoracaceae bacterium
CGAACAGTTCAGCCTCGATCAGCGTCTCGGGAATGGCCGCACAGTTGACCCTTATCATGGGCCGCGCGGCCCTCGGAGAAAGGCGGTGTATCATGTTGGCGATAACTTCCTTTCCTGTACCTGTCTCTCCCAGTATCAGGATGGTGGCCTGGCTCGGGGCGGCCTGATTGACGATATTGATGATATCCTGCATGGCGCGGCTTTCAGCTCCTACAATCAGGCCCGATTCGAGCGATTCGACCTGTTTTTTGAGCTTGAGGTTATCAAGAGCCAGAGTCTGTTTTTCTATGGCCTTGTTCACTGCCTTTAGTATTTCTGCCTTCTTGAAGGGCTTGGTTATATAATCATAGGCCCCTTCCTTCATCGACTCCACGGCCGTGTCGACAGCCGCATAGCCGGTTATCATTATGACTTCGGAATGGGGCGAGACCGATTTACAGAGCTTAAGGAGTTCAAGTCCATCCATTCCCGCCATTCTGATATCGGTTATCAGCAGGTCTATACCGCCCGGCCTGATTATCTTAAAGGCGTCTTCTCCGTTCGAGGCCGTATCAACCGCATACCCTTCCTTCTCCAGGATGACCTTGAGCGATTCCCTTATGCCAACTTCATCATCAACAACGAGTATTCTTCTGCTCATGGCTTGAACGGGTCCTTTTGGAGTTCTTCCGCCTTGACTTTCAGTTTGCGGTTCCCCACTGAAATTTCCTTGAAAACCGCCTGGCCGTCTTTTTCTGCATAGATAAAATAGTTTCCCGGCTCCACTTCTTCAAATACCGCCCGGCCTTTATTGCCGGCCTTTGATGTATACCTCACAGCTGATTTTTTCAGCTCCCCCGCCTCGCTGGCAAATTCTTTAAGTGCCGCCGATTTCCCGGCATCAAATTCCTTCCGGGCCTCATTATATTTAACCGTATCTTGCTGCGCCGACACGGTCTCGCTTGAAATCCTGGTTAATATATCCTGCAACCTGTCCTTAAATGCCTCTTCAACACTAAGCACTTTGCTCTGATCCTTATACTCAATCGAATCTGTGAAATGAATATCGATAATCTTTAGCGACAACCCTTTTCCGGCATTTTCCCTGGCATAGGCAATATCGTTTTTATTCATCTGCCCTAAAAGGAAAGAAAACCTGTCAGGGTTCTCTTCCGTAGTAATCAGGCTCTTACCCGGGGCAATGCCTGCCTTGAGTGTTGTCCTGTCGACAAAATCAAGGACCAGTTTCGACGATGTCTGTATCTGCATTTTCCCTATCATCGGGGTGTAAACTACGTCGGCGATTATTTTATCAGAATTGTTTACAGCCGTATAAGTGAATTCAACCTCTCCTGTAGCGGATGTCTCGGGAGATATGAAAGGCTTCACCTTGTTTATTTTAATGTTAAGTTTGGAAATATACTCATCCTTTATGCTTTTAAGTCTCATGTTTACCGCTTCGTTGTCAGACCTGCTTGAAACAAGCTCCTTTTCCGCCCGGCTTTTCAATTCCGGAAGGTTGTAGCGGGCTTGAAGCCCCTTGATATTCGAATCGTATTTTTTGTGAATGAAACCTATTATATCGCCGGTCCCCTGCGACATCAGAAACACCTCGTCCGTCCCGGGAGGAACTACGGCAATGACCTTTGCCCCGTCCGCTATTACCGCCGTTGCGGTAAAAAGCATGACTATCAGACTAATTATAGTTTTACTGAACATCTTTATTCTCCATTTCCCCGCTATAAACCGGCAGAGTCAGCATGAAAGTGGAGCCTGAACCGCGCTGGCTTTCCACATCCACCCATCCGTCATGGGCATTGGCTATATACTGAACCAGATACAGCCCCAAACCCGTGCCATTGTCCTTTGTCGTAAAATAAGGATCGAATATGCGCCTCGTTATATCTTTCGGAATTCCCGAGCCCGTATCCTTAATAAATAATACAAGATGCTTGCCCCTTTCCATCATCTGCACCTCGATTTGTCCTCCCGACGGCATCGCATCAATGGCGTTCTTGATAAGATTTATGAGCACCTGCCTGAACTGGCCGTTATCGATATTGATCTTTGTAGAACCCCCGGGTTCGGTATATTTCAGATTGATGTTGCGCCTCTTCATCTCCGGCAGCATCATTTCAAGAACAGACGATATGGCGGTGTGAGCTTCTATCACTTGTTTTTTCGGCATTGGAAGTCTGGCATATGCAAGATATTCTTCGGTAATGTTCGAGAGCCGGTCTATTTCGTCTATGACCACCTTTAACAGCCTCAGAGCCTCGGTGTTCTCACCGGGAACCCCCTTTACTTCATCCTCAAGAAGTTCGGAATGGAGCATGATCGAGGTAAGCGGGTTCCTTATCTCATGGGCCATATGGGCCGATATCTGGCCAACAGCTGCAAGCTTTTCCGCCTGAATGAGCTTTTCAGTAAGCGCCTTTTTCTCGGTTATCTCGACGCCATACTGGACCACAAGGTCCACACTCCCGGACATGCCGACAAGGGGTATGGCGCTGATATCGAAATATCTCTTGTCACCATCGATCTCGATCAGCCTGTCTCTCAGTGTCTGGATCGCCGAGGTATCGAATGCAGCCTGTATGACCTCCTCGGGACAGAATATCTGTTTTACATCGAAATCATCGATGCAGTTCATGCCGGTCACCCTGCTGCGTTCTTTTTTGTAAAGGCCGCAGAAATTCTCGTTCGCATCCTTGATTACCATTCTGTCGTCAACCGTCACAAGAAAATGGGGTACGCCGTTGAATATTGTTTCAAGCCTTTTATGAGCATTCAGCACCTGGTCCGCCCACCTGTTGCGCTCGTCCGCCTTTGTGCGCGCCCTGTTGATCCTTAAAAGGAATAGCGTTGCAATCACTATGAACGCTATGCTGACGGAACCCAGCGTCAGCGTATTTTTGAAGGTGCCCTGCATGAGGTACACGACCTCGCGGTACGGGGAAGTGACAACTGTGACCCACCTTCTGTTCAGGAAGTGAACGGATGAAAACGCGAGCAGCTTATTTGTAAGTTCTCCGTTGGGAAAATGCGGGAAAACGATTTCAGCGCTTCCGCTGTTTTTGACCTCCATCTCCTGTCTTACTTCTTCTATGCCCTGAATGGGGATTCTGCTGTTTTTCATCTTCACTATAACATCATGTATATTCATACCTATCAGGGAAGGATCGGGATGATAAAGGATCATGCCTGTTTCATCCACCAGCCAGGTATAACCGGTCTTTGAAGGCCTGACTGTGGCGACATACTGGGCGGTTATGTTTTTAAGATCTATCGCGCATCCGATGACGCCGTTGAATTTTTTGTCTTGGCCCAGGAGCGGGAACACTATCAGAAAGGTTTCGAATTTGTCCGGAATGTTCCAGTTTTTCTCGCCGCCGACAAGAATTATATCCGACACATAAGGCACCTTCATCTGGCGGGCCACCCTGAAATAGGTACGGTAGCTGAAATCCATGCCGTCAATACCGGGCAGAATATCCGAGGGGAAATGATACTGCATGATTCCAGAGGAGTCTTCCCAGAATATGAAATTTACCTTGTTCCTTAGCGATGTATAGGCGTTTTTCATGGCTATTGAAATTTGTTCTCTGTCACCTTCTGCAACCGGTTCGATGCGTGATGTGAGGCTCATTACATTGATAATATCGTTCATGTACTGCTGTATGCCCATTGACATCTGCTCGGCCAGCAGTTCCTGCTCACGGTTGAACTGGGCGGCCATCTCCCTTTCAACTATCCTGAAGGAATGCATGGCGAATGCCACAACAAATCCGAGCACCATCAGGGAACCCACCCAGATGATAATCCCCCAGTATGTTTTTTTCAGATAACTGATAAATGAGCGAAAAAGGTTCAATCTGACCTCCGGTTATTCAATGTAAACGCTGTGTCCGGCAATATCAGGAATTTCCGGAATACGCTTTCTCACGTCGAGCGCATCAAGCGCGAAGAGGGGGCTTATTTCAACGAGTGTATCCCGGGGAACTTTGATGCCTGCAATGCCAAGCCATGATCTATGCAGGTCGGACTGCATCTCTTTTGCGGATTCAAGAGAGTCTTCACCTGTGGCGTTTTTAACAGGTGCGAATTCATCCTCCCGCTTTATTTCGAGTGTAACCGATGTTGAGGTCAAAGGAAGCGCATCGAATACAAAACCCTCATACTTGATGCCCTTTATTTCCTGAGGATTTCCTGATTCATCGAGCGTCTGAATCTTTTTGACGGCCCTGTGAAAAGGAACGGAAAGCCCCTCCGAAGTGATCCTGTCTGCAAACGCTACATTTATCATGTGTATGGCAATCGAGCCTGCCCAGTAGAGCATCTCTCCTTTTTCATCTTTTGCATAAAGCAGGTCCTGAGGCATGTCGCTGTACTCGATCACGCATGTTCTCCCTCCTGTTCTGGCAATTACCCCGACCTTTTCCTCGGGGTTTCTCTTTTTTAATATCTTGGAAGACATCTGTGCCGACTTATCTCTGTGCAGGCCAACAAAGAGCGGGTCGCATATTTTGACAAGCGGGTTGTCCACCTGGAAATAAAAGAGTTCTTCAATACCCAGGTTTTTCATCAGATCAATACATCCGTTGCGCCTTAAAGCGGCGAATGTCCCGCCGTGCCCGTCGGGGTTCATGAAAAGTCCTCCGGTCTGTGAAATTACAAACTGGCCTTCAGTTGTAAACGACGGAAGCATGCCCTGTATGAAAAAATGGACCTCGTTTTCATCAAGGCCGAAATAATTGTTCCGGATAAAAAATTCTTTTGTATCCTTATCATTTGCCCTCGATGTCATGATAAAAAAATGCACCGGCGCGCCATAGCGGTTCTTAAGGGCAAGGATCTTTTCCGAATGAATCTGAAACAGGCTCTTGTGCATTACCGGGCTCACCTCGACAGTGCCCTTGGGTACAGTTACTCCAAGCCGCGATCCCTGTCCGCCGGCGACGACGACTACAGCCACTTTACCTTCGGATATCAGTTTTTCACCTGATGAATAGAATGGCCCGGCCTGAGCTGTTAATGCAAATCCGGCGGGTATAATCTCAACAGGTTCGATTGAACCCTCGAGCGGCGTATACATGTTGAGACCGCTGATCAGATTCTTAACGACTTGTGGGTCGAATGCATCGAGATCAGCCTCGACCTGATCCTTTCTGATGTAGGGTGCGCCTCTTTTAATCAGGTCTGCGAGTCTGTCCTGATGCAGCTCTCTTAGCCTTGTTTCTAGCATCGATTATCTCCTTGAGCCTTTTTTCAAAACCCTCGTTTCCCGGGTTGTAAAGCTTTGTCCCTTCAAGGCCCTCCGGCATATATTCCATTTGAAGCGCCCCCAGCGGGTCATCCGGCGCATATGCATAACCCTTTGCATAACCGAGGTCCCGCATGAGTTTTGTAGGCGCGTTTCTAATGGCAAGGGGCACAGGAGGTGTGCCTGTTTTTGCTATCAGTTTTTTGGCCTTCATTTCCATAATATAAAGGGCATTGCTCTTCGGCGCCAGAGCCAGATAAACCGCAGCCTGATAAAGTGCTATATCGGCCTCCGGCATGCCGACCGACGTGAACGCATCCCTTGCCGTCATAACCATGCGCAGCGCGTTGGGGTCGGCCATACCGATGTCCTCGGAGGCCATGCGGATCATGCGCCTCAGGATGTAGAGCCTGTCCTCACCTGCCTCCATCATCCTTGCAAGCCAATATATGCTGGCATCGACATCGGAGGCGCGTACGCATTTATGAAATGCGCTTATGAGGTCGTAGTGGTACTCTCCCATCCTGTCATGATAAAGCGGCCTTTCAAGAAGCCCGGCCAGGTCAGCCTTTCTGATGACGGAATCCTCTGATCTGGCAATTATAAATTCAAGAAGATTAAGAGCAGCCCTTGCATCGCCGTCTGCCGCCTCAGCGATTGAAGAAAGCGCCTCCGGCTCGATCTCTTTTTCAAGAGTTTTAAGCGAATCATCTGTAAGCGCCCTCTCCAGAATTGTAAGGATTTCCTTACTCGAAAGAGATTTGAGCACGACAACCCTGGCCCTTGATAGAAGAGGAGAAATTATTGAGAAAGAAGGATTTTCAGTAGTTGCGCCTAAAAATATTATCCTGCCGCTTTCAACATGAGGCAAAGGCGCATCCTGCTGAGCCTTGTTGTAGCGGTGTATCTCGTCGATGAAAACAATCGGGGTTTCGGCCTTATTATCGGCATCAGCGGTTACCTTCCTCAATTCCTGTAGTCCGCTTGTTACTGCACTCAGCGAATTGAACCTTTCGGGAAAGAGATTGCTGATAATCGTTGCGACAGTGGTCTTACCGCTGCCGGGAGGCCCCCACAATATGGCGGACTTGGCGGCGCCTTTCTGAAAATCAGTGATATATTTTTTCGCCTGGGCCTGTCCGATGAGGTTATCAAGGCTTATCGGCCTTATCCTGAAAGCTAGCGGCTGAGCGGATTTCCTCATTGGAATAATATATCAAAAAAAGAAAATAAAAAATATTTTAAAAAAAATAAAAAAAACTGTTAAGTATTTTTAAATCATACCGATATATAATATCAGGTTCTTCAAGGTTCATTCCCCGTAGAACCTCCTCATATGTTGCAGGTCGCCAAGGACCTGCTTTTTTTTTGCCGAATTCCTTTTCCAGCGCTATAAAAACCTTGACATATAATTAAGCCCTATATATTAGGTTTTAGCTCACAGCGAGAATACTTAGGAGGATATATAAAGATATGGCAAACAATCCGTCTGCATTAAAAAGGGTTAAGCAGAGCGAAAAAAGGCGCATAAAAAATAAGAGCACCAGGTCCACTATAAATACAACTATAAAGAAGGCATTCACACTGCTTGAAGAAAAGAACAACGATGAAGCAAGGGCTACATTCAAGACAGCGGTCGCCAAACTTGACAGCGCCGTGAACAAAGGCGTGCTGAACAGGAACACAGTATCACGAAAAATATCAAGACTTACAAAGAAATTCAACGAAAGCTCAACACAAGCATAAAACATCCTGCCGACTTTAAAAATCCCGCCTTTATTCAGGCGGGATTTTTATTTTTCAGGTCTAAAGTCTGTTGACACTTCAAGCCCGCACATGCAATATTCTTTCATCTATTTAACTCGGAGTCTTTAAAGATGGATATTGAAGGGATAAAATCAAACTCGAAATGGATAATAATAGGCATTGTTGTCCTGTTTGGAATCATCTTCATCCTCCAGAACTTCGAGCAAACATCCTTTCAGTTTCTTATCTGGACTCTCTTTTCGGGACCTAAATGGATAATAGTATCAGGTACATTCATTATCGGTCTGGGCTTCGGTTACCTGCTGGGAAAAAAGAAATCATAAATAATAGTCCGGTATAATTTTACATACCTTTTTCGATTAGAATTAATTTCATGGAGGAGATATGTATAAGAGAATCAAATCATGTTCCTGCATTTCCGCCATTTTCATAATTACCCTGAGCTTGATTTTTACATTTACGGTCAACGCCGCGCAGCCTGATCCGTCCCTTACAGCTTCGAAATACGATGTGCGCATTCTGCGCGACACCTGGGGTGTACCCCACATATTCGGCAAAAAGGATACCGATGTCGCATTCGGTCTTGCCTATGCTCAGTCCGAGGATGATTTCAAGACCAGCCAGCTGGTGCTGATGGCTGTTAACGGCAAGCTTGCAACAGTTGCCGGAAAGAAGTGGGCCGGAAACGATTATCTGGTACAGCTCATGCGCTTGTGGGATACCGTCAATGCCGGATATGAGACAGACCTCAGCCCTGAGACACGCGCACTCTGCGAGGCCTATGCCGACGGCGTCAATTACTATGCTGCCCTGCATCCGGATGAGGTATTACCCGGTCTCCCCCCGGTCAGCGGAAAGCATATAGTGGCGGGCTTCGTCCACAAAATGCCCTTGATGGTGGGTGCCGACAAGGTGCTGGAGGGGCTTTTCAGTGACAAGAAGCCGGCAGTCTCAACAGTCGAGAATATGCTTGCCTCTTCATTTAATAACGAGGACTTCTCGCTTTATGGTCTCAGGGCAGGTTCGAACGCGTTTGCGGTATCCCCAAAGCGCGCCGCCGACGGCAAGACCCTCCTGGCAATCAACTCTCACCAGCCCTGGGAGGGGCCTGTAACATGGTATGAGGTGCAGGTGCACAGCGATGAAGGATGGAATATAACCGGCGGGATATTTCCAGGCTCTCCTGTTGTTTTTCACGGCCATAATGAATACCTAGGATGGGCGCATACAAACAACTATCCCGACCTGGTGGACACCTATGTCCTTGAGATAAATCCCGATAATCCCAACCAGTATCGCTTCGACGGGCAGTGGCGTGACCTGGAGGTACGCAAGGCTCCCATCCGGGTAAAGCTGCTGGGGCCTATCCACTGGACAGTAAACATGGAAGTCTGCTGGTCAGTCTACGGCCCGGTTGTCCGCAGACCGCACGGGGTCTATGCCATCCGTTGGGCTGGCATGGGCGATATCCGCCAGGTGGAGCAGTGGTACAGGATGAACAAGGCCCAGACAATGGAACAGTGGGAGCAGGCCGTACGCATGTCAACGCTGCCCATGTTCAACTGCACCTATGCCGATAGTGAGGGGAATATCCTCTACCACTATCAGGCGCTGCTGCCGCTGAGGGCCAAAGGATACGACTGGAAAAAGGCCGTGCCCGGAAACACCTCGCAAACGCTATGGACAGCTTATCTGCCCTATGACAAACTCCCTCAGGTCAAAAATCCGGATTCCGGCTTTGTCATGAACTGCAACAATACCCCTTTTAATACGACCCTTGACCCAGAGAATCCCAAAAAAGAGGATTACGCCCCGGAATTCGGCATCGAGAATCGCATGACAAACCGGGCCATGCGGGCGCTTGCACTCCTGGGCTCCGATCCTTCGATTACCGAAAAGGCCTTTTACACCTACAAATACGACATGTCATATTCCCCTCAGTCCAAGATGGCCGGGATGGTAAGCCGTATCCTTGCACTTCCCGAACCTGACGATAAGATACTAAAGGATGCGATGACCACCCTCCGGGCATGGGATCTTGAGACAAATCCTGAAAGTAACGGCGCGGCTCTGGCTGTGCTGAGCTATATGAACATTCTAGCCATCAAGGAAAAGCCTGAAGTTAAGGATGTTTCGGATGAACAGATGCGGGAGGGGTTCGAAAAGGCGGCTGCAACGCTTAAAAAGAACTTCGGCAGAGTTGATGTCAGATGGGATCAGGTCAACAGGCTTATAAGGGGAAATGTCGATCTCGGCCTCGGCGGCGGCCCTGACGTGCTGCATGCGGTGGACGGCGACCTGCAGAAAGACGGACGCCTCAGGGGAAAGGAAGGCGACTCCTATATCCTCATGGTCGGCTGGGACAAGAATGGGCTGGTACACTCAAACAGCATTCACCAGTACGGAAGCGCCACGCTGGATGAAACATCGCCGCATTATGCGGATCAGGCTCCTCTTTTCGTAAAGTGTCAGCTCAAACCCGTGTGGAGGGATGATCCAGAGATACGAAAGCATCTGGAGAAGGAATACCGGCCCGGTGATGAGTTTAAAGGAAAGAAATAATTAGTCGTCCCTGAAAAAACCGTTTTTGAATCAAACAGGAATCCATTTGAGGCGCCTGTTTTGGTTTTTAAGGAGTGGCGCTTTTCTTTGACTTTTGTCGGTTCATCTTCCTCTGTAACGGCAGTATGTTGTTTTCTGCTCAGAAATCATCCGGGCATCCTAGCTGTGAGGAAATCTGCCGGGATGTGAGCCTTACGGCGGCGAGTATATCCGTTTTCTTCTTCTCAATATTCCGGGGATTGCCTGAAATGGTGAATGCAGCGATAAGTACGCCTTCGTGGTTGAATATGGGACCTCCTACTCCGGCAAGCCCGTTTATGGATTCCTGCCTGTCATAGCTTATGCCGTCTCTTTTTACATGCTCCAGTTCTTCGAGGAATGCTTCTCTGGTGCTTATTGTATTTGGAGTGAAGATATCAAACGGGTAATCCTTCAAAATTTCGTCGCGCTTCCTGCTGTCCATATGCGCGTAGAGCATCTTGCCTATGCATGTGCTGTGGGCCGGGATGACCGATCCTGCTTCAGGGAAAACCATGTAGCGGTTTTCCGGCTCGGTCCTCAGTATGATTGTAACCTTTTCACCTACAAGCACACCCGCATTGACAGGCTCCATGAACTGAAAACAGAGCCTCTCAAGCCAGGCCCGGCCAAGCGTTACTACATCCATGCCTGTGGCGCATCTCATGCCCAGTTGAAAAATCTGAGGCCCGAGCCTGTATCTTCCGCTCATATGGTCCTTTTCCAGAAAACCCAGAGAGTCAAGTGTGCCGACAATGCTTGATACGGTCGTTTTTGCAAGGCCAAGCCGCTTTGAAAAATCGGTTATGCCTATGGGTTTTTTCTCGCTCAGGAACAGCTCCATTATATCGGACGCCCTCTTTATCGACTGAATAATCCTTCTTTCGTTCATGATCTGATGCACCCCTTTTTGCATTGACTCTGTTGACCTTATAACATAAAATAACAGAACAAGGTACGATAATATCGTACAAAGTAAATTTATTCAGAAGTTAAACTTTTAAAGGAGGTTTCATGAAGGCTCTCAATTTGAAATCGTTAATTCGCGAATATCTCTGGTTTGTTAATTTCGGAACGATGATAAAGACAAGTATGTGGTGGCTACGTTACCGCCGCAATAGGGTCTTCTTCATATTCGAAGGACGCGAGTACACCTATGGCGAAGTATATCAGCGCTCGCTCGATTTCGCCCGATTTTTTGCCGCCGAGCGCGCTGATAGAATTGCCGCAGGAAAGATTCACAAGGACGGCCGCCTAAGTGTTGGCATATATGTTGACAACGTTCCTGAATTCGTCTTTGCAGCACTTGGCGCAGGGCTTAGCAATTCCATTCTGTTCGCTATCAATACGGGATTCAGGGGCGAGACCCTGGCAAACGTAATAGCACAGGCCGGCATCTCCATGCTCATTATCAACCCCAGCACCATAACCGAAGCCGAGCGCGTCAAGGCGGAAATTAACATCGCCGATGAAGATATTCTCTATATCGGTCCCGAAAGCGAGATCAAGGGCAAGTCTTACAGGATACTCAACGATGCGGTAAACGAGGCTGCCGGGAAAGACGTTAAATATCCTGTCCCCAGGGTAGATAATTTCAGCCCGGTCATTGTCATCTATACGTCCGGGACGACCGGTCTGCCAAAGGGTGTGCCGTGCACACACATCAAGATGTTCGGTGCAGGGTTCGTGGTTGAGGCGGCAGTGAGGCTCACAAAAAAGGACAGGGGCTACATATCCATGCCGCTTTTCCATTCTAATGCATGGTACATAGGCATACTCCCGCAGCTTATCGTTGGCGGCAGCTTCGTATTGAAGCGCAAGTTCAGCGCGAGCGCCTTTGAAGAGGACATGCTCAATTACGGCGTGACCTTCCTCAATTATGTAGGTCAGCCGCTTCACTACATAATCGATGCGCTAGAGAGGAAATACGGCAGCGGAGAAGCTGTGGAAAAAGCTCTTGCCAGTCATCCTGATAACAAATTCAGAGTGGCATACGGAAACGGGGCCTCCATCGTGGACCGCATAAAGTTCACCAGGTATCTGGGCATGCACCATGTCTTTGAGATTTACGGTTCGACTGAAGCGGTCATAACAACGGCAAACCGGCCTGGTGATCCGATAGAAACCGTGGGCAGGGTCCAGAAGTCTGTCGTCATACTTGATGAGAACGGTAAAGAATGCCTTCCGGGTGTTGTGGATGAGAGCGGCAAACTCCTCAACTATGATGCAGCGGTAGGTGAGATATGCCGGTTTGTAGGCGAAAACAATCTCAGGTTCGAGGGCTATTTCGGTAATGCCAGCGCCACGAATCAGAAGTTCAGAAACGGCATGTTCCATTCCGGCGACCTCGGGCACATAAGGATAATTAACGGCAAGAGGTATCTATTCTTCAACGGCCGTACCGACGACTGGATAAGAAAGGACGGGGAGAATTTCTCTGCCGAAAACGTGCTCAAATACGCGCAGGACATCCCCGGAGTGGACGTGGCCATAGCCTACGGCGCACCCTGCGACGTCGCTGATGAAAAGGTGATGATAGCAATACAGATGAAAGAAGGGTGCGAGTTCAATCCGGACGAAGCCTTTGCCTGGCTTATAAAGCAGCAGAAGGAAAGCGGCATGGACCCCAAGTGGATGCCCGACTTCATCAGGATAATTGACAGCTTCCCCATGACCAATACCAACAAGATCGTTGTCAAGCCCTACAAGAAGGAAAACTACAACCTTGATAACGACGCTGACATGAAGATTTTCTACAGGGAGAAAGGTGACACTACATTCAACCCGATGACGAAGGAAAAATTCCAGACCATAAGGGAATGCTTCATCAGGAATGGAAGGGAATCGCTGCTGGGTTAATGGTAAATACAGTCGCCTTATGCGCGAGATTTTCGTGCGTGAGGCGTCAGAAATCGGTAAGACCTCCTTTTATCCGATCTCGAATATGACCTTGATGACGTGCCCGGGTTTTTCAAGGGCCAGCCTGAAGGCTGACTTATATTCATCCAGTTTGAAACGGTGAGTGATGAAGCCGTCCAGTGATATGCGTTTTTCTGCTATCATCTGCATGGCCATTTCGAAACTGGATATCTTGCTTCCCTGCCAGTTTTCCATGCCGTGCGAGTTCACGCCAATCATCGTAAGCTCCTGATTCCACAGGGGCGTGTGGTCAAAGCTGATCGGGCTGAGCTGGTTTCCTATCATCACATAGGTCCCGTGCGCCTTTAGCCATCTGAGGGAATCGTGCACTATGGCGCTATAGCCGACACAGTCGTAGATCAGGTCAAAGCCGCCCAGCATGGTCGTGTTCTTGAGCGGGCCGCGGTAGACTTTGCCGCCTGTCACGCGGGCTGTCGCATCATAGGGGTCACCCTCCAGAACTTCATCAGCGCCCAGCTTAAGGGCCAGTTCCTTTTTGAACGGTATGCGCTCAAGCACGTAAATCATAGAGCCCGGACTGAAAGCCCGCGCGAACTGGATGACATTGAGGCCGATGGTTCCCGCGCCTATTACGAGAACCTTCTCTCTTTCGGCGGGTGGCCGTCTGAGAACGGCGTGCAGCGAAACGGATACCGGTTCGATAAGAACGGCCTCTTCGTCGGCAATTGCGTCCGGTACCTTCATCATCTGACTTGCATGGGCGACAAACTGGTTGCCGAAACCTGCGCCAAGGTTGGAGGGCATTTTCTTCTCCGAGAAATTTTCGCACAGCGGATAGTTGCCATGAGCGCACGGCCCGCATGGCGGGTCAATACCGAGCATGGAGCAGCACGGCAGGTAGCGCTGCATGGTTACCCTGTCGCCTGCTTTCAGATGCTTTACAGAGCTTCCGGTCTCAGTAATCATGCCGATCAGCTCATGCCCCATAAATGCACGCGGCACGCCGGGCAGGGCCGCAATAGATATGGCGGGGCTCGCCTTGACGAAGAAGAGCGAAAGGTCGGCACCGCATATACCTGCCAGTACCGGTTTAACACGGACCCAGTCGGGTCCGGGCAGGGCCGGGTCAGGCAGTGTGCCGTAGCGCACAGGCGAGAGGCGCGAGAAGAAGACCTGCGGGAACAAGCCGCCGAGCGCCTTTGTGGCCAGGATGCGTGGAATGCTTACATCGAAGTAGATGGATTTCATAAAATCCTCCTTAAGTCGTTAAATGTTAACGATAGTCGATTAGACCGTCTATTCTCCCCATCAGGTCGCCGACAGCGGCATCCATGTCTCTGACGTGAACCGTGACCGCTTTATTCGGACATACCGTAGCGCATCGGCCGCATCCCTTGCACGTCGCTGCATCATGTATGGCAATGCCGTTTTCAAGCGAAATAGCTTCAATGAAGCATTCCGCCACGCAGGCCCCGCAGCCTGTGCAGAGCTTATTGTCCACAACGATGTCGATGCCATTAAGCATAACGAGCGACCTGGCTGCTTCGGGCGGGAAATATTTGCCAGAGTTAAGTATGGTGCAGCAGCATCGGCAGCAGTAGCAGACTGTAAGCAGTTTGCCTCTGTCGCGTACGCCCCAGATGAAATTGTCCACTTTGACGCGTCCGGTCATTGGTATGAGCCCGTCTTCAACCAGCTTGCGGTGGTGCGCTATCGCCTCGTCAACCGGGACATGGCTTGCTATTCTCGGGTCTATCTCGCGGGTGCCGTCGCCCATGAGCAGACAGCCGTATTCGACAGGATGCTCTTTGCACTGTTTTGCGTCTCTGCATGTGCAGCGGTTTATGATGACGCGGTGTGAGGAGCGCCTGATCAATTCTTCGACTATTGTGCCGGGAAGCGGTGAACTCGTTGTGTCCTCAACCGTTGCATTGATGGGTATATAAGAGATGTTGAGATTTTTTTTGGAAAACATCGGGACAGTAAGGCGAGAAATAAGGCCGCCTACCACCGGCCACTTTGTTGCCTGCGCACTTATCCATGTGATTGGCCATATCTTTGCCAGTACATAGAGCCACCATTCGGGTCTGCGTGACATAGAACCTCCTCTTATGTTCAGCGCCGTCTCCTGATTGCAGCGCCTTTTTCGACCTTTGATGCCGCAGGATCAATATTTAGCGGGGGCACTCCCAGGATAGCGCTCAGGTTTGAGGCAGCTTTCATGACTGCTGCAAGCTCGTCCTTGCTGTAATCTTTAACGCCGGACAGGATTCTTTCATATGAATGGTCTTCGGATGCCTTCATGAGCTTTAAGCCTCTTTCATTAAGCTCGACCAGGATGTTGCGCTTGTCCGCCGGGTCTTTGCTGCGGCTTACGAGACTGCGGCGTTCAAGGCGGTCCACGGCACGGCTTGCCGTGCTTATATGCACGCTCAGTTCAGCAGCAATATCGCTCATGCGGACAGGGGAAAACCGGCGCAGATAGTAGAGGATATACGAATCCTGATAGGTCATGCCGAAGAGATTGATTTTCTGCTGGTCGAATTGATAGACCGCGGCCATGGCGTTATAGAGTATTTCATCGACCTTCTCGCGGGGTAATGTTTCGATCAGCCCTTTTTTCATGAAAATGAAGTTTAGCAAATTATTTGCGCATGTGCAAATAATATGAACTTGCTGTCCTTATCTTTATTAATTGAAATGGTACCTTAACCGATGCTCCTTGCTGCAGGTCTGCTTTTCATAAACAGTCCGATCAGTCCCGAGAAAAAAGGCAGAAGGAAGATGACTGTCAATGCAGCAGACATTCCCCATGTGTCGGCTATATGGCCTATGATTATGACGGCAAGTCCGCCTATCCCGCCTGCAAACCCCATCGAGAGCCCGGCTGCGAACGCCTTGTTGTCAGGGATAGCCTCCTGCGCTGCTACTACTGTAACGGAAATGCTTGATAGAAGGGCTGCGCCCGCCAGGATCATGAACACGATTCTCAGTGTGCCCTCTGTTGAGAAAAAGGCGAACAGCAGCGGGGTCGATATCATGAGAGAAGAGACGATGAGCGGCTTGCGGCCGTAGTTGTCGGACAGGTAGCCGCCCAGTATGCCGCCGAAAACTCCGGAAAACAGCATGATTGTGATTATGTATCCTATGGTGACGTTTGAGTAGTCTTTAGACTTGAAATAGAGGGGCAGGAAAGTGAGCAGGCCGGTGAATGCCAGCGACCTTATGGCGATCACGCTTATTATGGCCAGCAGTTCCTTTGCCGCAAGGCGGATGGAGTGAAAAACCTCGGAGAGAGCAAGCGTGCTTGGCTCGATTACCCTGTCTTTAGGTGTGAAGAAGATCAGAAGCAGCGATACGAAGACCCCGGGAATCATAATAAAGGGAGAGACTCCTAGCCCGAAGGCCTGGAACAGGGGGATGAAGAGCAGGGGGGCAAGCGCGAAGCCTATGTTTCCGAATGCGACAAATCCCGAGAGCAGGAGAGCCTTTCGGTTTCCGCTCAGTATGTTGACCATAGTGGAGGCCTGCGGGTGAAAGGCGGCAGTTCCAAGTCCGGCCAGGGTTGCAAGGCTTATGAGTGCGGTATAGCTCTTGACCACTCCGGTCATGCTCAGCATCACGGCCATCCACAATGTGCCTACATAAACGAGCCAGCGTTTACCTTTGCGGTCAAGGAAAAAGCCGAAGAACGGCTGGGCCATTGAGGACGATATCGTAAAGGCTGAGATCAGGGCTGCCGCCCTTGTTGCCGTAAAGTCGGGATTTGCCACAACTAGAAACAGCAGCATCTGGGGAAGGTAGTTGCTGTAGAGGTCGTTCAGCATATGCGCCAGCGACAGCACGCTTATCGTCGTATATTTTCTATGTAAACTCTTCATAAAATTGCATAAGTGTAAATAGTCTAAACCTGAATACCCTAAAAGACGGGGTTTTTTATTCGCCGATTATCTTGACGAGTACCCGCTTTTTACGCCTGCCATCGAATTCGCCGTAGAATATC